>JBEBBH010000280.1:0-7342 GCA_041158485.1 Bacteroidota bacterium
CCATGATAAATGGAATGTCACCGGATTATTTAATTATGCCAATACAACAAAAATTTATATATTTGACCGCTTCGGAAAACTAATAAAACAGATTAGTGCTGCAGGTGATGGTTGGGACGGAACCTATAACGGACAATTATTGCCGGCTACAGATTACTGGTTTACAGTAGATTATCCTGAGCAAGGAACTATGAAACAATTTAAGGCCCATTTCTCATTAAAAAGATAGTTACAATGAATTTTAGAAAATTTTACTTACTAGTAGTGCTTTTGGTATCACAACTTTCAAATGCTCAGGAAGGTTTGCCGGTTTATTCGGATTATCTTTCGGACAATTATTACTTGTTACATCCTTCTATGGCAGGTGCGGCAAATTGTGCCAAAGTCAGACTAACTGCAAGACAACAATGGTTCGGACAAGAAGATGCTCCGGCTTTGCAAACATTGAGTTTTAATGGGGCTTTGGGTGAAAGATCCGGAGGCGGTATCATTGTTTTTAATGACAAGAATGGATATCACTCACAAACCGGAATGAAATTGACTTATGCACATCATTTGATGTTTTCAAGAGATAAAGTAGATTTGAATCAGTTGTCTTTTGGAATGAGTGCCGGTTTTGTACAAAGTAGTTTAGATCAAAGTACTTTTTATACAAACGATCCTTCTTACGATCCATTAATTTTTAATTCAATTCAGAGAGCTTCTTACTTTAATGTGGATATCGGAGCTTCCTATAACTTTTTGGATTTCTATGTACACGCTACTGTTAAAAATGCTTTAGCCAGTGACAGAAAATTATATTCTGATCGCGAGCCTGTTAACTTGAGACGTTTTATCTTGAATGCCGGTTATACGTTTGGTGATGCAGAAACTATTTTGTGGGAGCCGTCTTTTATGTTCCAGTTGGTGACACAAACCCAAGAGAAAACAATGGACTTTAATATCAAAGCGTACAAAGAGTTAGATTTTGGTATGTTGTGGGGTGGCCTTTCGTACAGAAGAAGTTTAGACGGTGCTCAGTTTGTTGAAGGAAATGCCGTTTCTGATCAAAAAATGCAATACGTAACACCTATCATTGGGGTGACTTTTAAAAATTATGTATTCTCATACACTTACTCTCATTTGTTGGGTAATGTTAAGTTTGATTCGGGTGGTTTTCACCAGTTAACTTTAGGAATCAACTTATTCTGTTCTCCTGAGAAGTACCACTGTAACTGTCCTGCTATTAACTAATTTTAAATACAAGTCCCGATTATTTCGGGACTATTTTTTTATATGGTAATCAAATCAGTAAACGGAAAACATCCTCAAATCCCGGAGGATTGTTATGTGGCGGAAAATGCCACTATTGTGGGTGATGTAACTTTTGGAAGTTCTTGTAGTGTTTGGTTTAATGCGGTGGTAAGAGGCGATGTGCATTTTATCAAAATTGGTGATAAGGTAAACATACAAGACGGTGCGATTATTCACTGTATGTATCAAAAGCATCCTACGGTTATCGGGAATAATGTTTCAATAGGACACAATGCTATTGTTCACGGTTGCACTATTCACGACAATGTTTTGATTGGCATGGGTGCGATTGTCATGGACAATTGTGTGGTGGAAAGCAATGCTATTGTGGCAGCAGGAGCTGTGGTGACACAAAACACGGTTGTTGAATCCGGTAGCATTTATGCCGGTGTTCCGGCCAAGAAAGTTAAGGATATCAACCAATCGGATTTTGCCGGCGAGATTGAGCGTATTTCTAATAATTACGTGATGTATTCAAGTTGGTTTAAAGACGACGAATAATAGGAGCCTTCAGTTTTAGTTTAGCCCTGATGGAAGCAGTTACCATGTAACGCGTACAGCAGGAATATGGTTTAAAAAATGTCTTGAGTTTGGCTCCTAAAAATCTTTTTGGACTACTTCGTATTGGTGTCTTAAGATGTCACTCAGTACTTTTGGGTTGGCGTTAGTATAAAAAATAGCGTTTCCCTTTTTTGTGTCCTCACTTAAGCCTACATTCTCTACTAATATTTTTTTGGTTTGCCTTGCTACTGCTTCACCCGAATCGATGATTTTAATGTGATTTGGGAGGATTTTTTTGATTTGTGGTATCAAGTATGGGTAATGGCTGCAACCTAGCACGAGATAGTCGATATTGGCTTCTATCATAGGATTCAGATAGTCGTGCAATAACTGATTCATTTCAGGCGTATTGATGTCGCCGTTTTCGATAAGCGGTACCAGGCCATGACCGATTTGTTCTATAATTTTAGTGTTTTGAAATTGTTGCGCTGTTTGGTGAAACAATTCGCTGTTGAGTGTGCCTTGTGTGGCTAAAATTCCGATGACGTGTTGTTGCGAATTGAGCGCTGCAGGCTTAATGGCCGGTTCAATGCCGATAAAAGGCACGTCGTATTTGGCTCTTAATTCTTTGATGGCATTGGTGGTTGCGGTATTGCAGGCTACGACGATGATTTTACAGTTCAGTTCCAGCAGAAACTCGGTGTTTTTACTACTCAAATGGATAATTTCCTCTTTTGATTTTTGTCCGTAAGGCGCATTTTTACTGTCGGCCAGATAGATGCTGTCTTCGTTGGGCAGTAAATCGTGAATTGCGCTCCAAATGGAAGTACCACCGATACCGGAATCAAAAAGACCTATAGGATTGTTGTTCGTCATAACACAAAAATAAAAAAAACTGCCCAAACCTGAAGGGAATGGGCAGCTATAAAAAATATTTTTTTGGTTTTAGAAACCTAAATCTTTTTTGATGTCAGCAGTTAAGTCCGGACCGTCAGACAACAATAAATCAGCTACGTTTAACACATATTGGTAACCTTTTGCTTTTCCAACTTTTTGGATAGAAGCTTTGATTTTATCCATTAAGGGTTTTACCAAGTCTGATTCTTTCTTTTGCAATTCTTTTTGAGCATTGTCTCTGTAATCAGTGATTCTTTTTACCAAATCTTGCATTTCAGCTTGACGTGTTTGGTTAACAGCGTCTCCAACAGTATTGGCTTCTTGCTCGTATTTTTTCATTTTATTGGTATACTCCTCGGCCATTGTTTTGTATTCAGCATCGTAAGTAGCACTCAATTTTTCTAATTGTTTTTGAGCGTCTAACATCGCCGGCATTTTAGAAATAATTTCATTTACATCTACGTGTGCTGTTTTAGCTTGCGCATTGATGGTTTGACTTGCTCCTAAAAACAATACAGTAGCTATTAGTAATGATTTCAATCGTTTCATTGTAAAAAGTATTAATTAATTATTTATTCTGTTTTCGTTTCTGTTTTTTTGTCTTCTTTGGCTTTTTTAGCCGCTTCTCGGTCTTCGAGTATTTTTTTCTTTTTGTCTTCCAGTGCTTTTTTGCGATCCTCAATTAATTTGGCTCTGGCAGCTGCTTTGGCTTCTTTAGAATTCGGATTGGCAGCTGCAGTGCTGTCTGACACTGTTTTAGCGGTTTCACCTGCAGGTTTGTCTGTTGATTTGTCACTAGCAGGAACCGTGCCATTTTTTTTAGCTTCACGTGCTTCGGCAGCGGCTTTTCTTTTATCGTCGGCTTCTTTTTTCTTGGCTTCGGCTGCTAACTTTCTGTCTTCCATCATTTTGTCTCGAGCGGCTTTTTTCTCTTCCAAGGCTTTTTTCCTAGCTGCTAAAGCCGGATTTTCGTCTTCTACATCTTCTTGGTATTCTTTTTTCTCTTGTTCTTTGAGTTCTTTTTTAGAAAGTTGTTCTCTTCTTTCTGCACGGGTAATGGCACGTATCACTTGGTCGCTGATGTCGTGTCTTTTGGCAGAAAATAACATGGTCAAATCAGAAGACTTATCGAAGATGAAATCGTATTTTTTGAGTTCGGCAATGTCTTGTACCGCTGTAAAAACTTGGTCTTGTATTGGTTTTACCAAAACAGCTTTTTGGGTAATTAGATCGCCGTTAGGACCGAATTTTTTTTGTTGGAATTCGATGAGTTCGTTTTCTTGGAATTTAATTTCCTCTTCGCGCTCTTCAATGAGTTCTTTAGTTAATAATGCTCTTTCGGTTTTAAGGGCATCTTTTAATTTTGCGATTTCAACTTTCTTGGCTTCAATATCTTGCTTCCATTTTTCGGCTTTTTGTTCCAATTGATTTTTGGCTTCAGTATAGTCGGGAACATTTTGTAGAATATACTCCATATCGATGTAGCCGATTTTTACACCACGACCTTGCGCAAAGGCATTGTAGCCGAAGAATAAAAGTAATATTGATATTGCAAAATATTTTTTCATGCCGTTATGATTTAAAAATATGTACCAAATATAATTAAAATTGTTGACCAATGATAAAATGTGTTTCCCAACCATTCTTTTGTGTATAGCCTGGTACAGCATCAAATCCGTGTGCAAAATCAATTCCTAATAATCCAAAGGCCGGCATAAAGATTCGGATACCGAATCCGGCAGAGCGTTGTAATACAAACGGATTGTATTCTCTAAAAGTGTCGAAAGACGAACCGGCTTCTACGAAAGTCAAGGCATAAATTGATGCTGCTGCTTTCAAGGTTAGCGGATAGCGCAACTCTAATGAGAACTTGTTGTAAACTGTTGCTCCGTCTTGGTTAGATAACGATTGGTTAGGATAACCTCTTAATTGGATAACCTCTCTACCGTCGAGGGCAAAGTTCGCTAAACCGTCACCTCCCAAGAAGAAACGCTCAAACGGAACCAAACCTCTGCCACTGTTGTAGGCCCCTAAATAACCAAATTCTCCCAAAGCTCTCAATACTAAAGCTTTTGATGGACTACCGGCCAATCGGGTGTACCAATCGGCTTTGAATTTTAATTTGTAGTATTCCAACCATTTGAATTTTTCTTGATCCACTCTACCTTGGTCGGCAGAGGCATCTTGATAGGTATATACTTTTTCGTATATTCCTGAATTTTCTGTGGTTTCTTTCAAGAAATCGCCAACAGCAGGCAATTCACCATTCGCATTAGGAGTTATATTAAATCCGCCGTTTTCTCTGTAGCGTAATTTATACGCTTCTTGGTTTTGTAAGTCGCCATAGTTTACGCCGTTAAAAGCAGAATATGGCAAGGTAAATTTAGCACTGAAACTGAATTCAGAACCGTAAGTCGGATAAATCGGGTTCACCCCTTTGTTGTTTCGGCTCAATCCTAAAGTGAATGCCAAGTTACGAGAAGCACCATCACCAAAAGTAAAGAGTCCGGTGTTGTAATTGTTCAAATCATAGTATTGGAAACTCACTGAGTTGGAGAATACGAAAAAGTCATCCGGCACGGTTAATCTCTTCGCATAACCCACAGAAAGTGAGGTAATGTTAAAACTTTTGCTGCGGTCTACATTGGTAGAACGACCGGTATATAAGAATTGTTTACTGTGTGATAATGAGGTTGAAAACTGAATTGGTTTTTTACCGCCTAACCAAGGTTCTGAAAACGATAAACTATAGGTTTGGAAGAAGGAACTCGCTTGCAAACGCAAGGCTACTTTTTGTCCGTCACCCATAGGAAGCGGTTTGTAGGCCTCTTTTTTGAACATGTTACGGGCAGAGAAGTTGTTGAACGAAAGTCCTAAAGTTCCGATGAATCCGCCACCGCCGTAACCACCTTGTAATTCAATTTGGCTCGAGCCTTTTTCTACTACGTTGTATTCGATATCTACAGTTCCGGCTGCTGGATCCACATTTTTAAATTTAGGATCGATAGCTTCAGGATCAAAGAAGCCTAATTGTCCAATCTCACGGATGGTTCTAACTAAGTCTTCTTTGCTGTATTTTTGTCCCGGTTTGGTTCTTAATTCACGGTAAATAACGCGGTCGTTGGTTTTGTCATTTCCTACTACGGTAATGTTGTTGAAGTAGGCCACTGGTCCTTCGGTAACCCTGATTTCAAAATCGATGGTATCGTTCGCGGTTTTAACTTCTACCGCGTTGATGTTTGAGAACAAATAACCATTGTTTTGGTATAAATTGGTAAGGTCTTCACTATCCGGTTTGGTTTTGTCGGCAATTCTTTTCTCCAATAAAACACCATTGTAGGTTTCTCCTTTTTTAATCCCTAAAACACGACCTAACAATTGGTCAGAGTAAACAGAATTCCCTAAAAACTTGATGTTTCCGAAATAGTATTTTTTACCTTCTTCCACTTTAACATTAATGGCTAACTTGGTCTTTTTGGCATTCAAGAAAACAGAATCTGTTACCACTCGAGCATCGCGGTATCCTTTTTCTTTGTATTTGGCCACGATAGATGTTAAGTCTTCTTGGTATTTGTCTTTGATGAATTTAGAAGCTTTGAAGATGCGAATCGGGTTGATTTGCTTGGTGTTTTTCATGGCACTTCTCAGCTTTTTGTCTGAGAATTTTTCGTTGCCGTCAAACCTGATTTTGGCGATTTTCAGTTTGTCTCCTTTGTCGATGTTAACCAGCATTTTTACCTGATTTCCATCAGTAGTATCCGGAGTGGTAGTAATGAATACTTTGGTGTTGAAGTAGCCGTCTTTTTTGTATTTGTTTTCCAAGTAGTTTTTGGTTGTGGTAATGAGATTTTCATTCACAATTTTACCCTTGGTTAAACTGTTTTCTTTGATTAAATCTTCCACTTTGGATTTTTTGACACCTTGGATCTTAACATCGCTTAATTTAGGAAGTTCGGCAATGTTCAAATCTAGCCAAATACTGTCGCCTTCCGTTTTATTGATGTAAAAATCGATATCACTGAACAAACCTAATTTACCCAATTTCTTGATGGCATTACTGATTTGTTCGCCCGGAACGGTAATTTGTTGCCCTTTTTCCAAGCCGGAGAAAGTCACAACGGTTTGTTGGTTGTAGCTGATTTTACCGGTTACAGTTACATCGGCCAATATGTATTTCTTTCCTTGATCAAATGGTATTCTGTCTTGGGCGTGTAGTTGAAAAACAGTTCCGAAAAAACACAGGGTCAGAATTGTTTTTAAAGTATTGATATGCACTGAAATATTATTTAATTTGTTCACTTGTTTTTCCAAATCTTCTTTCTCTTTTTTGATAGCTAATGATGGCTTCATATAAATCGTCTTCTTTAAAATCAGGCCAGAGTACATCGGTGAAATAAAATTCAGCGTAAGCGATTTGCCAGAGCAGGAAATTACTGATTCTGTGTTCGCCGCTGGTTCGTATTACCAAATCCACATCGGGCAGATTGTGCGTGTAAAGATGCTGATTAATAATTGATTCATCAAGCGCATCAATTGAAATTATATTATTTTTAACTTTATCACAGATGGTTTTAACAGCATTTAACAATTCCTCGCGAGAACCATAGCTCAGGGCTAATGTTAAGGTCATCCGGGTGTTGTTTTTCGTTTT
>JBEBBH010000281.1:0-3509 GCA_041158485.1 Bacteroidota bacterium
TTCCGTTTTATCACATTAGTTTTTATGCCGATAAGCGTATCAACCGAAAGTCGGCATTGCAGTTGGGAACTGAGTTGTTTTTGACCAAATCCATTCAGGAATACATCAAATATTATTCGGTGGCTTATCCCGATGAAAACATCAGCGCCAATACCGATTACAAGCGAATCGGAATTTTTGTTGGTCATGAGTTGCTCATCAATCGCATTTCCTTAGAAGCACAAGTAGGTTATTATGCCTATCAACCTTTTAAAAAAGACATTCCGATTTACGATAGGGTTGGAGTCAAATACTATTTTACCGATAAACTATTCGGCGGTTTTACCATTAAAACCCATTTGTTCTTGGCAGAAGCCTTGGAATTTGGACTTGGCTACAGATTATAAAAGAAAGAGATGAAAAAAATCAGTTTGTTAGTAGTGGCTTTTTTGCTGTTAGTGGCTTGTGAAAAACCTAGTGATTGCGTGGAGAGCAGCGGAGCAATTGTTACTAAAGAAGTTCCGGTACAACCGTTTAAAAAAATCAAAGTGTATCGTGGCATCGAAGTCGTGATTACGCAAGGCGCTAATTATAAAGTAGAAATTGTAGCCGGCGAAAACTTTATCAGCAATGTAGAAGTGATTCAAAACGGTGATCAGTTGGTTTTTAAAGATGAATCGAGTTGCAATTGGGTGCGTGCATACGGTATGACCAGGATTTTAGTCACTACACCGACTTTGGAAGAAGTGTATTCGAAAACCGACCGAAATATAAGTTCCAATGGCGTGCTGACTTTTCCGTCGTTGACGTTCACTGCTTTTGACAAAGATGCTGATGGCGAAGCCGGAGCCGGAACGGGTGATTTTATTCTTAACGTTGACAACGAAAGCCTGACGATAAACAACAACAATGTTTCGCGGTTCTACTTATCGGGACAAACCAACAACGGCAGTTTTAATTTTTATTTTGGCGACGGCAGACTCGAGGCGGAACAATTAACGATTCAGAATTTGTATGTGTACCACCGCGGTTCTAATGATATGATTGTAAAGCCAATCCAAAGCTTAACAGGAACTTTGAACAGCACCGGGAATGTGATTTTGAAAAACGTGCCACCACTTATTGATGTGGAAGAGTTGTATCAGGGGAATGTGATTTATCCGTAAATTTTTACTATTTTTATTGAGTAAAAATTCTTTCCCATGAAAAATCTACTATACTTTATTTGTTTCTCTTATTGTTGTTTTTCATTTGGACAAGCTCAGGTTGATGTTAATTTCAACAGCACTGACCTTGGGTTTTATAATGGGGACGGCAAAAATTCGATAGTCAATTTCAGTGTTTATTCACCGGTAAAAAAAATGGAACTACTCCCTGATGGTAGGCTTCTTTATTCCGGTTCTGACAGTGCTCTTTTAACAATGTTAAGTGCCGATGGTATCAATGACATAAATTTTAATACAAATGCCACAGCGGTACTGAATCATAACGCTGCCTTTGTTACTGATTTTGGTTACCAAGCGGATGGGAAAATTATTGTTTTAGGATATGTCAATCATCAATCAATGGTTAGGTTAAATACTGATGGTACTGTTGATGCAACTTTCAATGCTTTGGAGTTGCCAAACTTAAAGGATTTTGTAATTCAAGCCGATGGAAAAATTGTTGTTGTTGGTCAATTTACCACTGTAGAGGGGATTAGTATACCTTGCAATAATATATGCAGGTTGAATTCTGATGGGTCTATTGATACTACGTTTAATGTTGGTGGTTCAGGAGCCCTTTTTGGAAATGGCACCTCAGACATTAAAACCGTTGAGTTACTCCCCAATGGAAAAATCCTGATTCTGGGAAATTTTGGAGGATATAACAACGTTCCAAGAAATAATATAGCCGTATTGAATCAGGATGGAACTCTGGATACAACGTTCAATCCGGGAAGTGGTTTTGTTTATGAATCAGGGAATTCAAGCAGCCTAAAATTTCTTGGGTTACAGTCAAATGGTAAATTCTATCTAAGCGGTGGATTCTCAACATATAACGGTACGACTGTTAACCGATTAATAAGAGTTAATCCCGACGGATCTTTGGATGCAACTTTTTCTACAGGAACAGGATTTCAATACTCTTATGCGGGTCCTATTAGTGGTGGATTATTTTACGATGAAGGCGAAGTATATGCTATGGTTATCCAACCTGATGGTAAGCTTGTTGTAGGAGGAAAGTTTGAGAGTTATAATGGATCCTATCATAGAAATATCATGCGTTTAAATGCTGATGGAGCAATTGATGCTTCTTTTCATGATACAATGGGTACTTGTAATGACCGTCCGGTATTTTATGAAACGCAACGTTGGGGTGAGGTAACAAAAATGGTTCAGTATCCCGACGGAAAAATCATTGTTGGAGGTGGTTTTAACTGGTATAATTATGCTTTAACCGGTAATTTGGCCCGAATAGGTGCTAATGGTGATTTGGATTTAACGTTCAATCCGGGTACCGGTTTCAATAATACTGTAACTTCAACAGCTGTCTTGCCAGACGGGAAGATAATCGTAGCCGGTAATTTTTCAAAATATTTTGGTCTCGACAAGAAAGGCGTTGCCCGATTGAATACAGATGGTTCTTTAGATATGAGTTTTAATACAGGTACTGGTGTCGAAGGACTTCTGAGAACCGGATATCAAGGGCTTGGTTTTAGTCAATATGTTAATGCGATGGCTGTACAACCCAATGATAGTAAGGTCCTGATAGGAGGAGGCTTTAAAGCTTTTAACGGAGTCCCCAAAAATTCATTTGTAAGACTCAATATTAACGGTTCAGTAGATACTACATTTAATGTGCCGATTATTGGCCCTGATACATTCAATAGTGTTTCGATGATTCAAGTACTGAGTAACGGAAAAATATTGACCATTATAAACGGAAATCTATTGCGACTTAACAGTAATGGAACTGTGGATGCTTCATTTGCGCCCATAACAGCTGCAAGTTTTATACTCATGACGGACGGGCGTATCTATGTATTGGAATCATACACAACTCTGAAAAGGTACTTAAGCAATGGAACTATAGATACTTTATTTACAACGGTTAATATTACTTCCAGTTATAACGATACTGTAATCGCTCATCAATCAGATGGGAGAGTTGTAATTGCGGGTGGATTTTCAGCAATAAATAATATGAGCATCACTAAATTAGCAAGGATAAATACGGATGGAACTTTAGATATGACATTTTATCCCTCAATCAGTTTCAATCCGAGTCTGATTAAAATAATACCAAATGACAAAATCCTCTTAGGGGAACGAAATAATACTAATAACCAAGAAGTAAAGTTATATAAGTTATTGGCAAATGGCACGCTTGAGTCTGTTTATGCTGATTTTGGACTGAACGATTGGCCAACGTACAACACAATATTAAGCAGCATTACTCTTGACGAAGGTAAAGTGTATTTGGGAGGTTCATTTGCTTCCGTTAATGGCGTTGGTCGCAACAGATTGGTACGTTTGTTAGATTCGAGT
>JBEBBH010000282.1:0-14705 GCA_041158485.1 Bacteroidota bacterium
TATCTATTGGTTTATTAAAATAACGGCACAAAAAAAATACATTTTTTCTAATAAAAAAAGTCAATTGCTAATTATTTATCAAACCATTAACAATTTTGATATTTTTTCCTAAAGAAAAATCCGCTTTTTGCTCGATATTCGGAAATGCACTTTCGCTGTTTTGGTATTGTTCGCCACAGGCGTCTACCGTAACATGACCAAAGTGATTTTCTAAATGATCAATTTGAGCAATACGAGCTTCAAATCCGACTTTATTATCCTTCAGTACTTCTTTGTATTGTGCTGCAAAATTGATAATTTTTTCGTTACCATCATAATTTATCTTGACATTTTTATAAACAAAATCATAAAAAACCACTTTATTTTGCGGAATTTTTAAATAATCGTCGATTTTATTGCTAACTACATCGTTTTCGTTCAAATAGTTAATTCCCGCCAATAACGCTATAAAAATGAACTTTCGGGTTTGTTCTCTTTCGTAATCGTTTTGAAAATGACCGGCTTCGAATAAAATAGTAGGCACATTCATATGCTGAAAAGTATCGCCTATACAATTAAGATTAAAACCATCATCAAAACGACCAACCTGATTGGGAATCAGTTGTTGCAAACAAGTATTCATAGCCACAATGACATCGATGGCTTTGATTCGTGTTTCATTCATATCGCGATTGTCATTAAATGCCGGCGCCAAAAAAGAAACCGTTGCCGGAAAACCGCTCTCGCCTGCCCCGAAAATGGTTCTTTGGTCGTGTAAATTGTAAGCATAATGCGGTTGAAAGGTTTCAAACACTTGGCGCAACACCAAACTTTCCGGTTGGGTTAAGTTTTGGGCATCCCGATTTAAGTCGACTCCCTTTGCATTTTCCCTTGTATACATTGCTGCGCCATCGGGATTTACCATCGGCAGCAAGCAAAAAGTAAAAGAGTTCAAAATAGTCTGACTTTCGGGCGTATCTGAGTGCAAAAAATTGATAAAATCGAATAGCGCTTTGGTCGTAGTGCTTTCGTTGCCGTGCATTTGCGACCACATGAAAATTTTCGTTTTGCCATTTCCCAAAACAATTTGGTAAATGGGTTTGCCCAAGACAGATTGTCCAATTACTGTAGATTGGTAACGGCTTAAAAGCGGTTCAATATGATTCAGCGTTAGGTATCTTCCTGAAATACTACGCTCTTGGTATTTTTGATGTAATGCTTCGTAATCCATGTCACAAATTTAAATAAAAAGCCTGCGCTTCGGCGAACCAAACAAAAAAACCTCCAACGCCAGAGCATTGGAGGTTTACTAACCAAATTAAAGAAAACATTATTCTCTTAACAAAAACACGCTGCTTACTCCGGGTTCATCGCGGGAAGCAACCGGTGCTGCGTTTACATTGGCTGTCGGCAAATCGAAAGTCAATACTTTACCTCCGCCAAACAAACGCTCCGCAACATAAATCTTCTTGGACGAACTATCATAAGCCACATCCAACGGATTGCCTAACATAGTAGCTGAACCGTAAATACGGAGTTGATTGGCTGTAGCAATAGTTCCCATATTAGAGGTATTGGCTAAAACTGAGGAGAAATTTTTAATCACAATCACACCACCGTCAGAGTCAGAAGTAGCACTTCCAACATCGGTTAACACCATAGTATCCGTTTTTTTAGCATAGGTAATACCGTGAGTTCTAACCAAACCTTCAATACTTACTCTTTTGGTAGGCATTATGGTTCCGTTAGCATTGGCGAAAAAATTGTTAAACACTACTACATCCGAAGTTAAATCAGCTACCGCGTACAATGTATTACCATCTAAGTGAATTCCCCAAACCTTAAAATCAACGGTAAAAGTGTTAAGCAACATAAAACCTGAGTCGGTTTTTTGGTAGACCAATAATTTGTTGGTATTACTGTTGGCCGCGTTTTGATCTTGGGTTACGACTACTTTATCGCCGTAAACTGCAATTTCACGGGCATTGTTAAAATCGGAAGCACTGGCAAATGTTAGGGGCAAACTGGTGGTGTTGTTCATTATCGCAGTTGAAATACCATCATACAATTCGATTTTATTATTGGAACGCGAAGCCAAAATAAATTCATCACTATCGCTAAAATAATAAGCACCGTCAGCATCGGTAGAAGCCACAGTAAAGGAATACGTCATAGGCGTAGCCATAGCCAAATCGGTTACCGAGACTTTCCCGGAAGTGTTACTAGTGGTAAATAATTTAAGTTGTTTGTTCGAGGTATTGTCGTCGTTGGAGCACGAAAACAAAAAGACAGACAATAAAGACGCGGTTAACAAAGTTTTTCTCATTTTAAATAGATTTTTTGATTATGCTCTATTTACGAGAAAAGATTTCTGATGGTTTTAAAAATTAAATTGTTTTTCCGGAAATCGGCCTTGAACGCCTGTAAAATGGGTAGAAATAATTTTCATATCTTCCTCATAATTGCCGGTTGTAGCAAATGGAGCTCCTATTTTGACCTCTTTTTTTCCATAATCAAATGCTACCGGAATAATAGGTACACCTGCTTTGTGAGCGATAAAATAAAAACCGGTTCGAAGTTGGTTTACTTTTTTTCGAGTGCCTTCGGGCGCAATGGCCATACGGAACACTTCTCTGGAGTTGAAAACATCAACTGTAGCATCTACATTATTTTTGCCTCCGCTTCGGTCTAAAGGCGCGCCACCGATACTTCTGAAATAATAACCAAAAGGAAAAGTGAATAATTCTTTTTTGCCTACAAAATTCATTTCCAAGTTGATGATGCCACGACAAAACAAACCGATGAAGAAATCGAAATTACAAGTATGCGGCATGACCATCAGTACACATTTTTTAACCTCGGGAGAAATGGTACCGATGAGTTTCCACCCCATAATTTTGAAAAAAATAAATTCGTAAAGCCTTTTTCTCATGTGGAATATTTTGCGTAAATTTAGTATTTATCTCTTACTTTTGGTCAAAATCTTTTTGGATGTTACGCAAACTCTTCAGCTACTTTATTCCCATCAACATTTACAAGAAAAAATCGACGATAAGCGAAACGATTGAAGTGACTTGGAACAATGGTGAATTGGTTATCGACAGCAAAAACACCAATTACTCCTACGGCAGTTTGCAACGCATTTTGCGCAAAGGGCTAAAATACATCGGCTTTGAAAGAATCCGAAACTTTAACAATGTTCTATTGCTGGGCGTAGCCGGTGGCAGTGTCATCAAAACGTTGGTAGAAGAAATTAAGTTCAAAGGCAAAATCACCGGTGTGGAAATTGATCCGGCGATGATTGAAGTGGCCAATACCTATTTCAAACTGAATGAAATTCCGAATTTGAATATTGTAATCGATGATGCTTTTGAGTTTGTACTGAAAACCAAAGAAACCTACGATTTAATTATTATTGATGTTTTCCAAGACACAACAATGCCGAACTTTTTATTTGAAGACTTTTTTATCAATCGCGTGAACTTTTTGTTGCGAAAAGACGGTTTTATTTTGTTCAATACAATGGTGATTAATGATGGCAATCGCGAACGGAATTTGAATTACAAAAATAAATTCAACGGTAATTATTCGCTCCGAATGTATCCGAAAGTGGAAACCCACAACGAATTGTTCACCATAAAAAAACTACACTGATGAGCTTCCTTAAAAAACTTTTGATTGGGAAAGTTTCGGAAAACTTCAAACCCAAATACAATCCGGTGCAACGGAGAATTCTCAACATCAGAGCCATTTGGAATAATGACCATCAGGATGATAACGGCATTGAAAAGATTTTTCGTTTGTTTCTTTCCATCTCACAATTGCTGTTTCCGGGCATTTACGTCAAAACGATAGCTTCTAAAATCGGATACGCCTACAAAGATTTAGCGATGGATATTTATATTTTGCTGAAAGTGGCTTTTCCCTTGGTCATTTTAATCAACCACTGGCTGGACTACCCTATTTTGATTTGGATTTTGGTTTACCTGATTTTGGAGACCATTTTATACATTCCGACTCTGATTTTTGCCTCCGATTTGTTTACTCGTCCGAGATCTTATAAACGCTCTATGTTGTTGTTGTTTTTCAACTATTTGGAAGTTATTATCGCTTTCGGAGTGTTTTACAGTTTGGGACAAAACACTAACATTCCGTTTGCACATTGGTCGGATGCTTTGTATTTTAGTTTGATGACTTCCAATACTATTGGCTATGGCGACTATTATCCAATAACGACTTTCGGGAAGTTTTTAGCTTCGGTACAAGCCATGTTCTTTTTGTCATTTGTGATTTTATTCCTGAATTTCTTCTCGACTAAAGTCAAATCCAAAGGCTATTTTGACATCGATAACGAAGACCATTAAAGCATTTGACGTGCTTTTTCTAAATCTTCAGGCGTATCAATACCGATGCCTACATGCGTGGTTTCTACCATTTTGATGCGTTTGCCAAATTCTAAATACCGTAATTGCTCCAGTTTTTCCGAAGCTTCCAAAGATTGCATCGGCAAATGGTAAAAGGCCATCAAAGCTTCTTTGCGAAAAGCATAAATCCCAACATGTTTCATATAACGTACACCCACATTGGTTTCTCTCGGATACGGAATCACCGAACGAGAAAAGTACAACGCAAAACCACTTTGGTCGGTCACAACTTTAACATTATTCGGGTTGTTGATTTCATCGGTATCGGTAATCTCAAACATCAGCGAAGCCAAGTCGATTTTCTTGTCGAAGTCGTTTCTGAACACTTCAATTACTTTGGCTAACGGCGCTGCGTTAATGAAAGGTTCATCGCCTTGCACATTCACCACGATATCTACCTCTAAATTCTCTACTGCTTCAGCAATACGGTCGCTGCCGCTTTCGTGCTCTTTGACACTCATAATGGCTTTTCCGCCGTGGTTGAGGATTTCATCGTAAATCAAAATCGAATCGGTTACCACAAATACATCGTCAAACAAACCGGTATTAACGGCGGCTTCATAGGTACGAAGTATAACGGTTTTGCCTCCCAAGTCTTGCATCAATTTAGCAGGAAAACGTGTGGAAGCATAACGGGCTGGGATAACGGCGATGGTTTTCATAGTGAAAGTGGCTGAGTTACTGAGTGGCTAAGGTACTGAGTTTTTTTTATTCTTGAGTAACTGAGTAACTGAGTTGCTGAGTTGCTGAGAAACTGAGTGATTGAGTAATTTGTTATTCTCAAAATACTTGATGTCGCTTTAAATTCATGCTCAGCTACTCAGGCACTCAGCAACTCAGCCACTAATCCTCAAAACTATCCTCTTTAAAACCAATCAAATACAATTTGTCTTTGGCGCGAGTGACCGCGGTATACAACCATCGAATGTAGTCTACATCTATACCATTGGGCAAATAGGGTTGTTCTATAAAAACAGTATTCCATTGGCCGCCTTGCGATTTGTGGCAAGTGATGGCATAAGAAAACTTGACTTGCAACGCGTTGAAATATTCGTTGTTTTTGACTTTCAGAAATTTTCGGTATTGCGGCTCGCCTTCGTAATCTTTCATCACTTCTTGGTAGAGTTTGTTGCTTTCTTCGTAGGTAAGCGACGGCGATTCACTGGTTATGGTGTCCAACAAAACGATGGTTTCAAACGGAATTTGATTCGGATAATCGACCATACGGACTTTGACTTTGGCAAACTTGAACTCGTACAATTCTTTGAAAGCAAAAATTTCGAGAACTTCCACTATATCGCCATTGGCAATAAATCCGGCTTCATCGGTTTCCTTGAGCCAAAAATAATTATTCTTCACCACCATCAAATAATCGCCCACCGACAACTCACTTTCCTTATCCAAAATACGGGAACGAATTTGCTGGTTGTACTGATTGGCTCTTTTGTTGGAACGCACTATAAAACAAGTATCTTCTATACTGTAATTGCTGTAAGCCGAATGAATCGCGTCTTGTATGTCGTAGCCGTCGGTGAGTCGGACGATATCTTTAAAACCTTTGACCCGAAACTGAAAAGTATCGAAAAAATCGCTTTTCAAAGTTTCGCGCAGTTCGGTGGCATTGTATAAAATACCCGATTTTTCCTCTTGCCGCATCACTTCGTCCAACTCTATCGAAAACACTTCTTTGTGGTAATGCATCGAGAGTAAATGGGTATCGAGTGCCGGACTAACATCCAATTGCACCGGTGGCAGCTGAGCGGTATCGCCCAAAAGAATCATTTTACAATTTTTGCCATTGTACACATAAGACATCAAATCGTCGAGCAACGATCCGTTTTCATACAGTTTGGCTTCGGTGTTCACATCGGAAATCATCGACGATTCATCGACTATAAAAATGGTGTTGGTATGCTTGTTGGTTTGCATGGTAAACGACAAACCGCCTTTGACTTTTTTAGGAAAATAAATCTTCTTGTGAATGGTAAACGCCGGCTTGTTCGAATAATTGGCAATGACTTTCGCGGCGCGACCGGTTGGCGCCAACAACACATATTTTTTATTGACTTCCAATAAGTTGTTGACTAAGGTTGAAATGACTGTAGTTTTTCCTGTTCCGGCGTAACCTTTCAACACAAAAACCTGTTGCTCGTTTTTATTGGTTACAAAATCGGCTATTTGCTGTAAAAAGATGTCCTGTTTTACAGTCGGCTGAAACGGAAAACGCTGGCGTAAAAGACTGTAAAATTGGCCGGTAGTCATTGGTGATAGAGAATCTGATTTGAGGCTCAAATATAACTTATTTTGATTGATGATTGTTGATTAATGAATGAAGATTGCAGAATTTAAACGGAGGCGATTTATAATTTAAAAAGTAACAATCTTTTAATACTTTAATTTTTCAATCATTTAATTTTAGTAAGTTTGCCGAGTTCGTTTCAATCGAAAATAATGTACCAAAACACCAGCATAACCGACAAAACTTACCGTAAACTGGCCATTCAGGTTTCCCTGACGGGTTTGTCGTTTGCCGTTTTTGATACTATCATCAACAAACCGTTAGCTTTAAAAACCATTACTATGGGCAAAGTGAATGTGTTGTCGAGGATAGAAGATTTGTTTGCCGAGGCGTTTCAAAATTATGCCGAATTGAAAGCCGGCTACGACGAAATCGTCATTGTACACAGCAACAACTTATCGACTTTTGTCCCAACCGCTTTGTTTGACGAAGAATATTTGGGCAGTTATTTGCAATTCAACACCAAGGTTTTTGAAACCGATTTTTTTGCTTTCGATGAATTGGCTACCTACGAAATGAACAATGTTTACATACCGTATGTGAACATGAACAACTACTTTATTGACCAATTTGGTACTTTCGATTACAAACACGCGCATACAATATTGGTTCAGCGGCTTTTAGAATTATCGAAAAATAACGACGACCGAAAAATGTTTGTACACGTGAGCGACAGTCATTTTGAAATTATGGTAGTACAAAACCAGCAATTGTTGTTATTCAATACTTTTGATTATAAAACCCCGGAAGATTTTATCTATTATATCTTGTTTGCTGCCGAGCAACTGCAGTTGAATCCGGAACATTTTCAGTTGGAATTGTTAGGCAAAATAGCCGAAAACGACTCACTTTACAATATCGCTTACCAATACATTCGCAACGTTTCTTTATTGGACGTCAGCAATGTGATTAATCCGTTTACTGAAGCTGAAAACCGAGAACACTTTATCTTATTACACGCATGAGAATCATCTCGGGCAAATACAAAGGCAGACGAATCATGCCACCCAAAAACTTACCCGTTCGGCCAACCACCGATATGAGTAAAGAAGCTTTGTTTAATGTATTGAACAACCATTTCAATTTTTCGGAATTGAGCGTATTGGAATTGTTTGCCGGAACGGGCAGCATCAGTTACGAATTCGCCTCCCGTGGCAGCGCTCCTATTTTGTGTATAGACGGCGATATGGGCTGCGTGAACTTCATCAAAAAAACAGCAAAAGAATTCGACTTCGACATCACGGCGATTAAAAGTGATGTGTTCAAATTTTTAGAAAAACACCGCGGTACTTACGACCTTATTTTTGCCGATCCGCCTTACGGTATGTCGCAACAAGAATTTGAACAAATCATCAACTTGATTTTTGAAAACGAATTGTTAGACGAAGAAGGCATGTTGGTAGTTGAACATTCGAAGTACACCAAATTAGAGCAGGCGCCGAATTATTCCTTCCAAAAAAACTATGGCGGTTCGGTGTTTAGTTTCTTTGAATTTGAAACAGAAGACGACGAAGACGACGAAGAAGAAGTCTAAAGCACTACAACTGTTGAACCTTAGCCCCGATAGGAATGGAAATCCTTTGGCCTGAACTTATTTCAGGACAAAGATTGCAATGTATAGCGGGACGACTAGTGAAAGAAAACCTATTGGTGTGCTCCTAAAAACCCAGCCACTTAGCGACTCAGTTACTTAGCAACTTTTAAAAAAAGCAGACCTATAAGCCGGATTCTGTTCTCATCTTTTGGGACAAGACCTTATCATTTATCTGGACTCGTTGTTGCCAACGCGTTCTAGCTTCCTACCCTTCGACAACGGACGAGTAGCCCTTAAATGCCGATATACTTGGAATTTCACCGCATAGAGTTTACCTGGTTTCACTACAGCCTTACCTGTACATACTTTCTGTTGCACTTGTCCTCGCCTCTCGACGGGCGGGCGTTACCCGCTATGCTACTCTGTGGTGTCCGGACTTTCCTCCCTCTCGTCCGCAAAGACGAGAGAGCGATAAGGCGGTCTGCGGCGCAAAGGTAGAATATTAGATATTAAATTTCAGATATTAGATATATTTAATATTTAAAATTTGATATTTGATATTTCAAAACCTATATTTGTAATCCGATTAAAATCTATGGAACAATTTGTAGTATCTGCCCGTAAGTATCGTCCGCAAACGTTTAAAGACGTTGTGGGTCAACAGGCTATTACCAATACTTTACTCAACGCCATAGAGAACAATCACTTGGCTTCTGCCCTATTATTCACCGGTCCGCGTGGTGTTGGTAAAACCACTTGTGCTCGTATCTTGGCGCGAAAAATTAACCAACCCGGTTACGATGACCCGAATGAAGATTTTGCCTTTAACGTATTTGAATTGGATGCGGCTTCCAACAACTCGGTGGATGACATTAGGAATTTAATTGACCAAGTTAGAATCCCGCCCCAAACCGGACAATATAAAGTCTATATTATTGACGAGGTACATATGTTGTCGTCGGCTGCTTTCAATGCGTTTTTGAAAACTTTGGAAGAACCGCCAAAACACGCCATATTCATCTTGGCTACGACGGAAAAACACAAAATCATTCCGACCATTTTATCGCGTTGTCAGATTTTCGATTTCAAGCGCATTACCGTTAAAGACGCTAAAGAGCATTTGGCGGAAGTAGCGGCAAGTCAGGGCGTACAATTTGAAGACGATGCCTTGCATATTATTGCGCAAAAAGCCGATGGTGCTATGCGTGACGCTTTGTCGATTTTTGACCGAGTGGTTTCGTTTTGCGGTACCAATTTGACACGTCAAGCCGTAACCGAAAACTTAAATGTACTCGATTACGAAACGTACATCAATATGACCGATTTGTTATTGGAGAACAAAATTCCGGAAGTCTTATTGGCTTATAACGAGATTTTGTCTAAAGGATTTGACGGTCATCACTTTATTGCCGGATTGGCCTCTCATTTCAGAGATTTGTTAGTCGCCAAAAACATTGCTACCCATTCGTTAATGGAAATGGGCGAAGCAGCGCAGGCTTTATACCAACAGCAATCGCAAAAAACCTCTCAGGAATTTTTACTGAAAGGCATTGACTTGGCCAACGATTGCGATTTGAAATACAAAACTTCACAAAACCAACGCTTGTTGGTAGAACTTACCTTAATGCAAATTGCCTCTGTCACTTTTGATGGAGAAAAAAAAAAGGGGAATTCATAGTTCCGCCCACGTATTACCGCAACAATAGTTATTCCATTTCAGAAGTACAAAGTACGAAGTTGGAAGTACGAAGTGTGGAAACTCCTGCATTAGACGAGAAGGCAGAAAAACCAACAACCGACAACGTTGAAGTACAAAGTACGAAGTTGGAAGTACGAAGTGAAGAACACAAAGTTGATGAAGTATCATTAACTATCAACCAACAACCTACAAAACACAACATACAACCTACAACAACGTCCAAAACAGAAACCAGCAACTCGGAACCCTTAGCGGTTAAAGTCTCCGCACTTTCCTTAGCCAGTATTCGGGCGAAAAAAGAAATGGCGGAAGCTCAAAAAACGGTAGTAAAAGAGACGCAACAGTTGCCGAGCGAGCCGTTTACCGAAACCGAAATGCTGGAGCAATGGCTAAAATATGCGCAACGCATGGAAGACAAAGGCTACCGCATAGTCGCTTCTTTACTAACCATTAACGATCCGGTTTTAGACGGCACAACCATTATTCACGAATTACCAAACGAAAGTTCGAAAATCGACTTTGAGAAAGAAAGACCGGAACTTTTAGGCTACTTACGTGGCAAATTACACAACCACGACATTCAAATTGTGGTGAAAGTGAATGAAACTTTAGTGGTTAAAAAAGCCTTTACCAACCAAGACAAATACAATCGTTTGGTAGAAATCAACCCGAATTTAGAGATGTTGAAAAAGATGTTTGACTTGGATGTTTAAAGCGTTCCTTGGTACATGGCTTTCACAATACCGTCGGCTAAACCAATCTTTGGCACGTACAACTGACGCGCACCACTCCATTTCATCGCATTCAAATACACTCGTGTAGCCGGTATGATTACGTCGGCACGGTCGGTGTTCAAAGCCAGTTCGGCAATTCTTTGTTCGTAAGTTAATGAACTCAAATATTGGTATTGGGCGTTTAGGTACAAATACGACAACGGTTTGTCTTGCATTTTACCCGACAATTTAAAGAGTTTATTGATGTTACCGCCGGAGCCGATTAAAATAACATTTTCGTAAGGTTCGGTTTGGACTCTAATCCACTTTTCTATTTCTTCCCAAACAATATCGGTCACCATATTATTGAGCAAGCGAACGGTTCCGATTTTGAACGATTTAGAAGTGACCATTTTACCGTCGGCAAACAAAGAGAATTCGGTACTTCCGCCACCAACATCGACATACAAATAAGTTTGATCGGTTTTTAAGAAAGAATGCAAATCGGAACTCGCAATTATCGTAGCTTCGATTTTGCCGTCGATAATATCAATATCAATACCGCATTGATCTTTGATAATTTGCGTTACTTCTTTACCGTTATAAGCCTCGCGCATGGCAGAAGTGGCACAAGCTTTATACTTTTCGACTTTATATACTTTCATCAACAATTTGAACGCTTTCATGGCATCCACCATACGATCAATGTTCTCATCGGAGATTTCGCCTACGGTAAATGCATCCTGACCTAAACGAATCGGCACCCGAATCAAAGCACTCTTATTGAATTGCGTTTCTTTGTCTTTTTGTTCCACTATGTTGGTAATGAGCAATCGCATGGCATTGGAACCAATATCGATAGCTGCATATTTTTTAATAGAAATCATGTTCTTTTACTAGCTATTTATTTTGTTTTTGGCGGGTAATTCACAAAAATCCAAACGATCTCTGTAATAATTATAGGTTTCAAATTGGGCTCGGAACACCGGCTCGCCTTCTTTGCGAACGCGGTATTTATTATCGAATTTTTCCGAGTGGTAACGGGCTTTTACGTTTCCTTTCCAACCAACGTTGAAGGTGTCTATGATTTGCTTTTTGATATCGGCATCGTAAATAGGGCAAGTCACTTCTACCCGACCGTCTAAATTTCGGGTCATAAAATCAGCTGACGAAATATATACTTCCGGATCATCGTTGTTACAGAAAATATAGCAACGTGTGTGTTCCAATAAATAATCAACGATACTGATGGCTTCGATGTTTTCACTCATCCCCTTCACACCTGGAATGAGAGAACAAATCCCACGAACTTGCAATTTAATCTTCACTCCGGCATTGCTGGCTTCGTAGAGTTTGTCGATCATGGCGTTGTCAGAAAGGCTGTTCATTTTTAAATTCATATACGCCGGTCGACCCGCAATAGCGTTGTTGATTTCGCGATCGATAAGTTTGTAAAATTTCGAACGAGTATAATGTGGTGACACAATTAAGTGTTTGTATCGGTGAAGACGGTAATTGACATCGAAGAAATCAAAAATTTTAGCCACGTCTTTCAGGATTTGTTGGTGACTGGTAAAGAGTGTTAAATCGGTGTAAATTTTAGCGGTTGTTTCATTAAAGTTTCCGGTAGAAATAAAGCCGTAGCGTTTGATTTTGCCTTCTTCCATTCTGTCGATAACACATATTTTACTGTGTACTTTCAAGCCTTTGATACCAAAAATCAACTCAATGCCTTCTTGTTGCATTTGTTCGGCATATGATATATTACTGGCTTCGTCAAATCGGGCTTGCAACTCGATTTGGACTGTCACTTTTTTACCGTTTTTGGCCGCATTGATCAGTGAACTAATAATTTGCGAATTCTTAGCCAAACGGTATAATGTAATTTTGATGGCGGTTACTTTCGGATCTAAAGCAGCTTCACGCAAGAACTTGATTAAATAAGAAAACGACTGAAAAGGCGCATTAATCAGGTAATCTTTTTGAGCAATGCGATTCAGTATGCTGCCGTCGAGCGACAAGCCTTCTACCGGTAGCGGCGTTTTGGGTTGGTATAACAAGTCGAATCGACCCAAATTAGGGAAGTTCATATAATCGCGACGGTTGTGGTATCTTCCACCGGGAATAATACCATCAGTAGCGTGAATGCCCATTTTATCCAAGAAGAATTTCAGCGTGTCTTTACCGATAGACTGGTCATATACAAAACGAACCGGCTCGCCAATTCTGCGGTCTTTCACAGAAGTAGCGATTTTTTCGAGCATACTTTTACTCATATCGCTATCAATATCGAGCTGCGCATCTCTGGTGATTTTAATCATATGCGCCGAAATGCTTTCGTAGTCGAATATATTGAAGATACTGCTCAGATTGTAGCGAATCACATCGTCTAACAACATTAAGTATTGCTTTCCGTCCTTGTGAGGCAACTCCACAATACGATTTGTATTTTTAGGAATTTCTATAATAGCGTATCGGATTTCAGTTTTGGGTTTCACCAATCCTAAAATAGATGGTTTTTGCTCCGGCTTCATGACTAATTTCACAGCCAAATAGCCGGATGTATCTTTTAGAAGCGGAAATTCGGCCAAATCATTCAAGATGATGGTAACCAATTCCGGGCTGACTTTTTGAATGAAGAAATCTTTTACAAAGTTTTCGTGCTCGCCGGTAACTTCGGTTTCATCAATAATGATGATATTTTGTCGGACCAATTCTTCTTCTATAAGGCGCAATACCCGCAAACTTTCCGCTTGTTGCTTAATGACAATTTCGGTAATGTCTTTAACCAGTTGTTGGGCTGAGATGCCACCCAAGATTTTCTCACCCGAAACACCGGACAAGCTCAAACGTCGAACTGCAGCAAAACGGACGCGGAAAAATTCATCTAAATTATTGGAAAAAATACCAATAAATCGCAAACGTTCCAACAAAGGAACCGATTCGTCTGCAGCTTCTTGCAAAACTCTAGCGTTGAAAGCCAGCCAACTCTTTTCACGATCTATATAGCGATAACCATTATCTGTACTCATATTATTTTAATTCTTTGGGGAAGATTGTTCTCAAGATTTGTCCGTTAGTAATGTCTTTCCAACTATTTACATTAAAAGCAAGTTTTACAAAACCTGATGTTGGCACATTATCAATAAACCTATCGCCAAATTTATTGACAAAATTTGTAATAGCCTCATTATGGCCACAAACAATTAAATGGTCACAGCTATCAGGACACGATTTTATAATTTGCTCTAATTTTCTATCGTCAAAGGTGTATAACTCAGCTTTAAATTGGATGCTTTCTATGGGATAAGATACATTTTGAGCCAACAGTGTAGCGGTTTCTGTGGCTCGCTTGGCTATACTACTCCAAAACAAGTAAGCTTCCGGAAGCTCATGAAAAACTTCTGCTGACACCATATGGGCGTCTTGGATACCTCTGTTGGTTAAAGGTCTGTCCACATCATTTAAAGGTGATGACCAACTGGACTTAGCATGTCTGATTAGGTATAATAGCTTCATAGATTTCATCAACTTTTAAGAAAGGTAAATTTAAGTTTTTTAAACTTGAAAAAGAATATTGGAAGAAATGATTTTTAGAAATGTGAGAATTTACAGAAGCAGCACAAGAAACAATAGACTTTATGACGACATTTAAGAACTAAATATTAAATTGATATTTTAGAAATAAATGTTAAATAAATATAATAGTTATAAACAATTTGGTGTTGATATATTTTTGTAGTATTTTACTTTCCATAAAACACCGCAAATGCATTTTATCCGAATTTTTATGCTTTTTATCGATGTTTTTTTTGGTGGAATAAAAAAAAGAAAGTACTTTCGAACTGTTAAAATGTGATTAAACTGAAAAATTAACCCAAAAAAACCCAGATCTTATGTCAAAATCAAAGCTGAAAAAGACGCTTCAACTGCCCAAAAAAACCGTTAAACGGGTGCAAATTGTCATTTAATCGAGTTTTCTAGTTGTTTGTAGACAAAATTGAGTCGTAAGAGTCAAAGTACATAATTTAGCCTTCGATAGTATAACCCAAAACAA
>JBEBBH010000283.1:0-2907 GCA_041158485.1 Bacteroidota bacterium
AATTACAATGATGAAAATCTGAATCAAATGGTTATCTCGGTAACTTGTACAACAGCTACGGGTAAAACATCAAGAGGTTTATATTATTTTGTCAATCCCAAAGATTTGCAATTGACCAAGCCGAATATTCAAATTAGTAAAATTGACGACTTGACTTATGAGATTACTTCGGATGTATTAGCCAAGAATGTGTTTTTGTCTTCAGAAGAAGCTACTTTTTTCAGCGACAATTATTTTGATATTTTGCCGAAACGTAAGGTTGTGGTGGAAGTGTCAAAACCGATAAATTCTATACAAGTTAAATCATTGTTTGACACCCTAAAATAGAGACTATGAGGTTGAAAAAATTGGTTTTTATTTTGATTAGCTTGTTTTATGTTGAAGTATCTTACGGTCAAACTCAAGCTACTCTCGATAGCTTACTCGTTGAATACAAGGAATGTATTGCGGTCAGAAAAGACAGAGTCAATTGCACCAAAGAACTTTTTTGGGTGTACCAGGATTTGCAATTTGATTTTCACAACCAAGCTATCAAAGGATTGGACAGCATTACGCAAAAAAAGAAAAAACTGGAATGTGGAGAATGGGTTAAGACAAAAGATTTTTTTGTAGGGAACGAACTGATGAAATTCCGAAGAAAACACCCTGCAGAAAAAATTTCAGCACCAAGCAAAGCGGCAGAAAATGACGCTTACATAGCCTTTAAAAACATTTGTGATTTTATAATGCTTCGCTTAAAACGCTTGCTTATTGAAATAGAAACTTCTAAATAACGGGTTAAAACAAACCATTGAGTTCTGCATCAATACGGTTGATGATCATTCCTAAATCTTCCGGATTGTTCACGAAATCAACATTGTCTACATCAATAATCAATAATTTTCCTTTGTCGTAAGTGGTAATCCAAGCTTCGTAACGTTCGTTTAATCGGCTTAAATAGTCGATGGAAATGGTGTTTTCGTAATCACGACCGCGTTTATGAATTTGAGAAACCAAATTCGGAATCGAACTTCTCAAATAAATCAACAAATCCGGTGCGCCAACCAAACCTTCCATGAGTTCGAAAAGCGAAGTATAGTTTTGGAAATCGCGGTTGGTCATCAAGCCCATCGCGTGTAAGTTAGGGGCGAAAATGTGTGCATCCTCATAAATCGTACGATCTTGAATGATGTTTTTACCACTTTCGCGAATTTGCAGCACCTGACGGAAGCGCGAATTCAAGAAATAAATTTGCAGGTTGAACGACCAACGCTCCATTTGATGGTAGAAATCGTCCAAATACGGATTGTCTACTACATCTTCAAAATGAGGTTCCCATTTGAAATGTTTGGCTAAAAATCGGGTTAAAGTTGTTTTTCCTGCTCCTATGTTTCCGGCTACCGCTATGTGCATTATGGTAATTTTATTTTATACTTCTTAATTTGTTGGTCGGTAAAAATAGCTAAAATTTGGTCTTTGAAATAAAAATTAGGGAACGATTTCTCAACAATTTGAATTTCGAAAACCGATTTGGTTTTGATGCTCAAACAGTAAAGCGCATTGTCTTTAACAAATAACAAGGTTTGAGCGTCAATAATTTGAATATTTTCAAACGGCGGAATGTTGGCCAACAAGGTCACTTTGCCGAATATATCAATGCTGTACCAGTTGTTGACTTCATCTATCCAATAAAAATGATTGAAGTCGGATTGTGTGAATTTGATGTTTTCCTGAATGGGATTTCCGATGTTTTTAGACGTGTTTTTTAAATAATCGAACAACATGATTTGTTGGGTCAAGGCGTTGTAAATCCAAAACTGATTTTGAGAAGCCATACCGATTTTAGAAGCAAAAATAGTGTTGTCGATGTCGAAAAGATTCAGCTTTTGGATTTCATTCAGTTGGTTGTCGAGTAAAATAACCGTGTTGAAATCTTCGTAAAACAGTACAATTTTCAACGGATTGATAATGTCAACAGCACTGATTTTTCCCAAAGCTACGTTTTTGTATTCCCACGATTCGGTTTCACTTTGCTTGATGAAGACGTTGTTTTTTACAAAATATTCATTGCCCAAACCGTCAAAGCCTTTGAAAACTTTATCGGTCAGAGATTGCGTTTGTACTAATTTGGTTTCCAAGCGCGCATTTTGGGCTAAACCATTGGAAAACAATAGTACCGTGAGGAATGAAAAAAGCAGCTTATTCATCTAGCTAAGATAAATTATTAGGGTTGATTTTTCCAAGATAAAACTGATTTTTTAACATAACATTGGTAACAGTTTCCAATTTGATTCGTCATATTTGTTATCCAAAACCTAAAACAATGAAAAAAATAGTATTCGCTTCGTATTTTCTTTTTTCTTACTTAGCCTCTCATGCCCAAAAAGATTTTCAGGGAATGGCGGTATATGAATCTAAAACCAGTACAGCCGATTTTAAATCCCGTTTTGAAGGCAATCGAGAAATCACGCCCGAAATGCAAAAAATGATTGAAGAGCGCATGAAAAAAATGTTTGAAAAAACATTTTTCTTAAACTTCGATAAGTCGGCTTCCATTTACAAAGAAGAAGAAAAATTGGAAACACCCGGACAAGGAGGCGGCGGATTCCGAATGATGAGTTCCATGATGGGCGGCGGCGGAACGTACTATAAAAACGTTAAGGAAAAAGTTTATAAAGTCGACAAAGAATTTATGGGTAAAGAATTTTTGGTGAAAGATTCTTTGAAGACATACAACTGGCAAATGACTGGTGAAACCCGAGTGATTGGTGGCTATAATTGTTTTAAAGCTACCGCGGTAATTCCGGCCAGTAAAACCGATTTCCGAAACTTCCGTCCTAAAAAGGAAGAAGAAAAGAAAGACGATAAAGCCAAAGAAGAAGCCAAAGAAGGTGCTAAAACCAGTTTTATGGATCAAATAGAAATGCC
>JBEBBH010000284.1:0-2705 GCA_041158485.1 Bacteroidota bacterium
TGCCGAATTCGTTGCGCGCAATCGATTGTCCGGATACGATACCTTTATTGGTTTCGTTGGTGACCGTCACTTTCTCGCCTTTGCTGTTGATGAAGTACAAGTTGTTCGCTTCTGTGAAAGCCAAGTTGACTTTGTTGCTGTCGAAAGTCGCATTTTCAGCTGTTTCCGGTGCTTGTATTGTTTGTTTTCCGGTTTTGGTGGATAAATTGTATTGAAAATATTTGCCGTTTTCAGTCACCATAAAAGTGTTGGCGTCTATCCATTGCAAACCAAAGAAGTTTCTCAATTTGGTACCTAAGGCTGTATTGATATCAGTTAAAGAAACCAATTCGACTGCAACATCATTGGTTGTGGAAGCCGATTTCATTTTGGTCCAAGCATCCGTATAGAACACATATTTATTAGTGTTGGGAATCCATTGAAAACCGGTTAAACCATCGGCTCTAAAGGCGCGACCTTGCTGTAGTACGGCTTCTTCTAATGTTATTTTTTTCTTTTGCGCTTGTATAGATAATGCCATAAACAAGCTGAGGAAAAGGATAATCTTTCGGTTCATGAAGTAAAGTTTTTGTTGACCGTAAATGTATAAAAAAAGGATAATCTTTAGGTAGAATTATCCTTTGTTTATGATGTCGTTAACGATTTTCAGATGATGTTGGGTATGCAGTTTCAGGAACCAAATGGCAGCTTTCAAATTTAAGTCGCCAAAATACGGATGGGTAAAAAAACTGTTTTTTTGAAGTTTTTCCAGCAAAGCAATATTACTTTTCGCAAGTGCTAATTTGTTTTGTAAATCTTCTATAGCTATGGCGTCAACCGGTAGTACTTGTTTAGGTGCTTTGGCTTTGCCTCTGGGAATGTTGTTTCGAAGTTTAATATAAACGCGTTTCCAATTAGGGCGCCATTGGTAGTCTTTAGGGTTCGATTTTGCTAATTGGGCAATGATGCCGTTAATGACCAATAAACTATGGTCCAATTGCCAACCTACAGTTGCATGAGAAATGGTTGTGTTTTGTTTTTCCCATTGCGGGAGGTTATTTTCAATTTGGCGTATTAAATCGTTAAGTTCTTTCATAATAATGCAATTTAAAAAATCCCAAACCTGATTTGATTTGGGATTTTTTCTTTAAATCTTTTATAAATTACCACTCTCGTTTTCCTTGTCGAGGTATTCCTGGACAATTTCGATAGCGTTAGTGACTACATCGCTTAAGGCAGTGATGAATGTGCCTTCTTGAGCACTGTTAATGGCGTGTTTGATAGCTTCCACTTCTTTGGTGATGATTTCGTGGGTAACGTTTCTACCGGAAGCATTGATGCCGTCCATGATGAGACCGATGATTTCATCTTCGGTTCTGCCGCGCAAGTGTTTTTCCTGGCGGATGATGATATGGTCAAACATACGAGCAGCTATAGTAGCACATTCGCGGATGTCTTCATCACGACGGTCGCCCACACCGGCAATGATTCCGATTTTTTTAGAAGCTTCTACCGTTGCTAAATATTCTTCCACGCCGCGATAGCCGGCCGGATTATGGGCAAAATCGATAAGGACTTTGAACTTTTTGAAGTCGAATATGTTCATACGACCCGGTGTTTGTGCCGCACTCGGGATAAATGTTTGTAACGATAAGCTGATGTCTTCCGTTTTGAATCCCCATAAATAACTGGCTAAAGTGGCTGCCAAAGCATTCGCAATCATGAATTTGGCTTTGCCGCCTAAAGTCAACGGTACATGCGTGGCGCGTTCCACTCGGATTTTCCATTCGCCTTTTTTGATGGTGATGAAACCGTTTTCGTAAACCGCTACAATTTTGCCTTCTTTGGCAAATTTTTGAACAGTCGGATTGTTCTCGTCCATGCTGAAGTAAGCGATGTTGCAGCTCAGCTCGTTGGCGATTTTCAAACATTGTTCGTCTTCGGCATTGAGAATAGCCCAACCGTCTTTTTTAACCGAACGCACTACTACGCTTTTCACACGCGCTAAATCGTCTAAAGTATGAATGTCGGCCAAACCTAAATGGTCTTCCTGAATATTGGTAATGATGGCAATATCACAACGACTGAATCCTAAACCCGATCTCAATATACCACCGCGTGCTGTTTCTAACACGGCAAATTCTACTGTCGGATCTTTTAAGATGTATTCCGCAGATAATGGTCCGGTTGTATCGCCCTTTTCCATCATGTGGTTTTGGATGTAAATCCCGTCGGAAGTAGTGAATCCGACTTTATAACCATTGTTTTTTACAATATGTGCCAACAATCGGGTAGTGGTGGTTTTTCCGTTGGTGCCCGTTACGGCTATAATCGGAATGCGGCTTGGTTTGCCCGGTGGATACAACATGTCAATTACCGGTGCGGCCACGTTTCTTGGTAAACCTTCACTCGGTGCCAAGTGCATGCGGAAGCCCGGAGCGGCGTTGACTTCCAAGATACAACCACCGTTTTCTTTGAGTGGTTGCGTTAGGTTTTCCGCCATGATGTCGATACCACAAATGTCTAAGCCGATAACTCTGGAAATTCTTTCACACAAGAAGATGTTTTCCGGGTGCATCATATCTGTTACATCAATCGATGTTCCGCCGGTGCTTAAGTTGGCGGTCGATTTTAAGTACACTATTTCTCCGTTTTTCGGTATTGAATCAACGGTATAGTTTAGTTTTTCCAATAAATCTAAAGTATCGCGGTCAACGTCAATTTGG
>JBEBBH010000285.1:0-20855 GCA_041158485.1 Bacteroidota bacterium
ACAACGATCCGCAAGCCGGAGGTGACGGTTTCTTCGATTTTATGCCGGGCTTAACTGTCGACCAACAAAACGGGCGCATCATATTCACTACCGTTGAGCCTTTCGGGAAATTGATGTTCGACAAATTAAAATTAGGAGCCGAAGATTATAACGATGTCAATACCTACAACGGCAACCAACAAAAATATGTTTTCCGAAGTATGTATTCCAGCACGCAAGCCGGCGCTTTACAAGATGCGGATAAAAATAAATTCCAATTAAAAGGACGATTCAAATCGGCCGGAGGCGACGGAATTCCGATCGGTGCTTACAACGTACCAAGAGGTTCAGTTGTAGTAACCGCCGGAGGAAGAGTGTTGCAAGAAGGACTTGATTACAGTGTAAACTACCAAGCGGGTAGGGTACAAATTCTCGATCCATCACTACAAGCTTCTAATACGCCAATCCAAGTTTCGGTGGAGAACAATGCTACCTTCGGACAACAAACCCGTAGATTTATGGGATTCAATGTTGAGCACAAGTTCTCCGATAAGTTTGTAGTCGGAGGTACTTTAATTAAAATGACGGAAAGACCGTTTACCCAAAAATCCAATTACGGACAAGAATCAGTAAACAATACTATTTTCGGATTCAACGCAAACTATTCAACAGAAGTACCTTTCTTAACCCGATTGGCCAATAAATTGCCAAACATTGATACTGATGTTCCTTCTAATTTATCATTAAGAGGAGAAATAGCTTTCTTAAAACCGGATACACCTAAAGCCGATCAGTTCCAAGGAGAACCAACGGTTTATGTTGATGATTTTGAAGGGTCTCAGACTACTATTGATATGCGTGCACCATTGTCATGGAGTTTGTCCAGTGTGCCTAAATGGCAAGCCGGTGTAGATTACAATGATTTTGGTTCTGCTTTAGTAGGCTTGGATTACGGATACAAAAGAGCCAAGTTAAATTGGTATACCATCGATCCAACCATTTACGTGCAAACGCCGGGCGATATCGGTCAAGACGGTATTTCCTTAAACAGTACCAGACGCGTTTTCAACCGCGAATTATTCCCGGATTTGGAATTGCAAGTTGGGCAACAAACCGTAATCAATACTTTAGATTTAACCTATTATCCAAGAGAACGCGGACCGTACAACTATAACCCTGAAGCCTTGAGTCCATCCGGATTTAGTGCGCCGCAAGAAAACTTCGGTGGTATTACAAGAGCTATCAATTCTACCAATTTTGAGCAAAGTAATGTTGAGTATATCCAGTTTTGGGTTATGGATCCGTATTACGATCCAACCAATCCAACCGCTGTACCTAACCCTACCAATGTGGGGCGTTTGTATTTCAACTTAGGAGAAATTTCAGAAGACGTTCTTAAAGACGAACGCAAACAATATGAAAACGGATTGCCGGCCAGTAACAGCACCTCATTGGTAAGTCCAACCGTTTGGGGTAGAGTACCTTCTTCTCAATCGTTAATCTATGCCTTCGACGTTGATGGTGCTAACCGTGCCTCACAAGACGTTGGTTTGGACGGTGTAGATGACGATGCAGAAAGAGGTTTGCCAAACATTGGTGCGTTTGCTACTTTAGATGACCCTGCGGCAGATAACTACCAATATTTTTTAAGTGCACCGGGTTCTTCAGTCTTTGAACGCTACAAAAATTACAACGGCTTACAAGGCAACTCTCCGGTTACCGTAACCGATACCAACCGTGGATCAACTACTTTACCCGATGTAGAAGACATCAACCGCGATAATACCATGAACACGGTTAATGCTTACTACGAATACAAAATTGATATCCAACCTAATATGCAGGTCGGACAAAACTTTATTACCGACGTTAGAGAAACATTGATACCGGATTTGCCTAACAGTTCCTCAACCAGAGCGCGTTGGTACCAGTTCAAAATTCCGGTAACCCAGCCTACTACAACTGTTGGAAGTATCTCAGATTTTCGTTCGATTCGTTTTATGAGAATGTTCATGACGGGATTCTCAGAACCAATCACACTTCGTTTCGGAGCTTTAGATTTGGTACGAGGTGAATGGAGACGTTACGACCAATCTTTCCAGCCAACCGACAGTGATCCTGATGACGATAATACCAATTTTGATGTATTGGCGGTTAACCTTCAGGAAAATGCTTCTCGTTTGCCTATTCCTTACGTTTTGCCTCCGGGCGTTATCCGCGAAGAAGTAGGTAACGGTAATCAGGTGATCAGTCAAAATGAGCAATCCTTGTCTTTAAGAGCTTCCGGAAACGGGTTAGAAGTAGGCGATTCCAGAGCGGTATTCAAAAATGTGAATGTCGACATGCGTCAATTCAACAAACTGAAAATGTTCTTGCACGCCGAAGCCTTGCCGGCACCAACCGATCCGACGCCGCTGTTAGACAATCAAATGACAGCCTTTATTCGTTTTGGAAACGACTTTACCAATAATTTTTATCAAGTTGAAATTCCGCTTAAAGTCACCGCCGAAGGCGCAACTTTACCGGAGCAAATTTGGCCGGAAGAAAATGAGTTGAGCGTGGCTATGTCTTTATTGACTAAAATGAAAGTGCTAGCCATGAGTGTCGATCCGTCAACTTTACCGTTGGAGGGAATTTATTATCCGGATGATGATATTGCTTTGCCGGACGGTGATGGTGATGTTAAATTGCGCTTGGGAATTAAAGGAAATCCGAACTTCGGATTGGTGAGAACTTTAATGGTTGGGATTAAAAATAATCACACCGACAGGATTCGCGGGGAAGTTTGGTTCAACGAGTTGCGTATAGCCGACATGAATAATAAAGGTGGTATGGCAGCCGTAGTGAATATGGATGCTAATATGGCCGATTTTGCCACAGTGTCTGCTACCGGAAGAATGAGTACCATTGGTTTTGGAGCTTTGGAAGAAGGGCCGAATGAAAGAAGCCGCGAAGATGTACAACAATACAACTTGGTTACCAATTTCAGTTTAGGAAAACTATTGCCGAAAAAATGGGGCATTAATTTGCCTTTCAACTATGCTGTTGGAGAAGAAACCATTACCCCGGAATACGATCCGTACAACCAAGATATTCGTTTGCAACAATTGTTGTCTAATACTTCGGATGCTGCCGAAAGAGAAAATATCGAAAGCCGAGCAATTGATTACACCAAACGCACCAGCATCAACTTTATCGGTGTGAAAAAAGAGCGCGCTGCGGAGCAAAAACAACGCATCTATGACCCGGAAAACTTAACGCTTTCTTACTCTTATAATGAAGTATTGAAACACAATTACGAGATTGAAAACTTCATCGACCAACAAGTTACTACTTCGGTAGATTATACCTATGCTTTCAAACCTAAATCGGTCGAGCCGTTCAAAAAAAGCAAGTTCTTCAAGAAAAGCGATTATTGGAAGTTGTTGAGTGATTTCAACTTTAATTTCTTGCCGGCCAGTATTTCGTTCAGTAGCAATATCATTCGCCAATACAACAGACAGCAGTTCCGTCAAGTAGATGTTGATGGTATTCCACTAGATCCTTTGTACCGCAGAAATTATATGTTCAACTACCAATACGGTTTCAATTACAATATTACTAAGTCGCTTAAAGTGAATTACACGGCTGCGTCCAACAATATCGTTCGTTCTTACTTGAACGAAGACAATATCCCGGACAACAGTTACACCATTTGGACCGACTTCTGGAACATAGGTACGCCTAACCAACACAACCAACAGTTGGTGGTGAATTACGAGTTGCCGGTGAACAAAATTCCGTTCTTGTCATTTGTCAAATCGACCTATTCGTATACCGGTGATTACAGTTGGCAACGCGCCTCTTTGGCCTTAGCTGAAGTGGACGGTTACAACCTTGGTAACACCATTCAAAATGCCGGTTCACATCGTTTGAATACAGCATTTAACATGGAGTCTTTTTACAAGTATATCGGCTTAGGAAAAAAACCGGCTGCTGCGGCACCAAAACCGGCTGCTTTACCAAAACCGGGTGAAAAAATAACAAATACCAAAGCCCAACCGGCCGGCAATACCAATGTGTTTTTGGACGGATTGAAAGGAGTGTTGACCAGTGTAAAAAATGTTCAAATCAACTATACCCGAAATGAAGGAACTTTGTTGCCGGGATTCTTGCCGAGCCTTGGATTCTTTGGTTCGTCTAAGCCATCGTTAGGATTTGTATTTGGTATGCAAGACGACGTTCGTTTTGAAGCTGCCAAAAGAGGTTGGTTGACAACTTATCCCGATTTTAACCAAAGCTACACCCAGGCCATTACCAAAACCTTGGAGATGACGGCTAACGTGGATTTGTTCCCGGATTTTAAAATCGATTTAACCGCTAACCGAACTTACGCGGAAAACTACTCCGAACAATACGACGTGGATGAAACTACCGGTTTGTACAATGCCCGTTCGCCTTATAGTTTTGGTAATTTCTCAATTTCTACGGTCATGTTGGCTACATCATTCGGTAAAAGTGATGAAACCGGTTCTGCCGCTTTTGACGATTTCCGAAACAACCGTTCGATTATTGCCGACCGATTGGCTACGCAATTTTACGGTACGACTGATTTCCCAAGATACGGCGACTCCAATAACCCGATTCCAACCGATGTGAACGATCCGAGATATAATTTCTATACTTCCAACCAAGGTTTCCCGATAGGTTTTGGTAGAAACAATCAAGCGGTTTTGATTCCGGCTTTCTTGGCAGCTTACACCGGTGCTTCGGCTGATGGTGTTTCGTTAAGCACTTTCCGCAGTTTCCCTATTCCTAACTGGAACATGAAGTACAGCGGTTTGATGCGTTACAAATTCTTCAAAGACCGATTCAAACGTTTCTCTATCCAACATGCTTATCGTGCTTCCTATACCATCAACTCATTCCGTTCTAACTTTGATTACGATCAAAACCCGGGCGGACAAGACAATGGTGGTTTTGGTAACTTCTACAATAAAACCATTGTCGCTAACATCAACTTGGTAGAGCAATTCAATCCTTTGGTGAGAATCGATTTCGAGATGAAAAACTCCTTTAAGATTTTAGCCGAAATGAAAAAAGACCGAAGTTTATCGATGAGTTTCGACAACAACTTATTAACTGAAGTGCAAGGGAAAGAGTATATCATAGGTTTAGGATACCGTTTCAAAGATGTGATTATTTCCTCTCAATTGGCCGACAATCCTACCGGGATTATCAAGAGTGATATCAATGTGAAAATCGATTTCTCTTACCGAAACAACAAAACCATAGTGCGTTATTTAGATTACGATAATAACCAATTGGGTGGCGGACAAAATATTTGGTCGGCTAAAGTCACCGCCGATTATTCGTTCAGCAAAAACCTGACGGCTATTTTCTTCTATGATCATTCGTTCTCTAAACCGGTAATTTCTACTTCGTTCCCGATGACGAATATTCGAACCGGATTTACGATGCGTTATAATTTCGGAAATTAAGAAACTTTTAAACCAAAGATTTTAATAATCTGCCGAGAAATCATACTTTTGAAGAAATTTTAAAACAACAACTAAACAAGCTTTATAATGAATATTCCAAGCAATTTAAAGTATACTAAAGACCACGAATGGGTTTTAATTGAAGGCGATGTAGCTACTGTAGGTATTACCGATTTCGCTCAGAAAGAATTAGGTGATATCGTTTATGTAGAAGTAGAAACCCTCGACCAAACCTTAGCTAAAGACGAAGTGTTCGGAACCGTAGAAGCGGTAAAAACAGTGTCGGATTTGTTCTTGCCTTTGTCGGGTGAAATTTTCGAATTCAACGACGATTTAGAAGTAAACCCTGAAAACGTAAACAGCGATCCTTATGGAAAAGGTTGGATGATTAAAGTGAAAATTGAGAATCCTGCAGAAATCGACGAATTATTAGACAGCGATGGCTACAAACAGCTCATCGGTGCTTAAAAATACTACACTAAGTCTGGCCATTGGCTGGACTTTTTTAATTCTGGTTCTTTGCTTAGTCAAGTTCAACAAATTACCTGCTGTCCAAGTTTCAGGTGCCGATAAGTATGTGCATTTTACGTTTCACTTCACCTTTACTTTGCTTTGGGGTTTTTACAATCGCTTGCGCTTAGGACAATGGGTTTTGAAAAGTAGTCTTATTATCGTTTGCCTTTCCATAGTTTATGGTATACTAATCGAAATTTTACAAGAAACTTTTACCCAAACACGTAAAGCTGATATAATGGATGTGGCGGCAAATTCAGCCGGAGCCATCTCGGCTTTCCTTGTGCTGGTACTTTGGAAAGTGAAAACTAAAGTCTGAACACGATTGTTCTTCATTCTATATAACCGTTTTCTTTTGAAGAAGAAAACGGTTTTTTTGTTACTTTTATGCCATGAAATCGCCGCTAAAACGAAGTTTGTTGCAAGTAAGTATAAGCGATAACCATATTGGTCCACTGAAAATATATTTTACATAGATGAATATAAAACAATACCTCGATTCCACTTATCTTAAAACCGCAGCCCAAGCCGGCTTGACGGAAAAAGAGAACGCTACCGTTGTCGAAGGCTTTATTCAAGAAGCGATTACCGAAGGCTTTAAGTTGATTATGATTCGCCCGGATTATGTGAAAACCGCTCGAAAAATGATTGATGCCGCAGGATCAAAATTGCTCATTGGCACTGTGATTTCGTTTCCGAAAGGCACCAATTCTTTGGAAGAAAAATTGGAAGAAGCCCAAAAAGCAATTGAAGATGGTGTGGACGAATTGGACTATGTGTGCCATTACGAAGCGTTTAAAAAAGGCGAAGTCGACTTGGTGAAAGAGGAGGTTTTGCGAGGTACGCAATTGGCATTCAACCATCATAAAGCAGCCAAATGGATTATAGAAGTTGCTGCCTTAACCGATGATCAAATCATTCAAATTTCGGCTTTAATTAAAAATGTGGTCATGGCTCATTTCAAAGAAGATTGCTACCAAAACGTTTTTGTCAAATCGTCTACCGGTTTTTATGTCACCGAAAATAATTTACCTAATGGCGCCACCAAGCCCACTGTAATCATGATGCTTGAAAATGCTTCGCCACTACCGGTGAAAGCAGCGGGCGGCGTTCGTACTTATGAGGAAGCCGAGGAAATGATACGTTTGGGCGTAAAGCGTATCGGAACATCTGCCGCCAAAACAATTGCCAATGGCGAAACAGCCACAGGCGGTTACTAATTTTTTATTGATCATTTATGAAAAAGATATTCTCTTTAATAGCGTTGTTTTCGTTAGCGGCAACGGCTCAGGTTTCTAACAATAGTATGGAGCGTTTTCCGGTATTTCCGGCTTGTGAAGGACAAGAATTAAAAGCGTTGGAGAACTGTTTTTACAGTCAGGTTCAAGATTTTGTGTACAACAATTTCAAAGTGCCTGCAGCCTTACAAGAGAAAAATTACAAAGGCAGCTTGATTGTTTTGTTTGAAGTAAACGACCAAGGGAATTTTAAAGTCATTTACATTGATGCGGTAGAGGAATCTTTAGCGTTAGAAGGCAGAAGGGTTTTTGGTCAGATGCCGAAAATTAGTCCGCCAACCCATAACGGTCAGCCTACGTATGCCAAATACACCATTAAAATTGGTATTCCATTGCAAAGTGCCGCTGAAATTCAGGCACAAAAAGAAGCAGAATTGGCTGCAGAAAAAGCGGCTCAAGAATACCGACCGAATACAGCTTATTTGAAGGAATTGGATAATATGAAGTACAATACTTTTTCCAATCCGCAATTTAAAAGTCATTTAAACATTCCGTTTTCCCATAGCTATTATTCGCAATTTGATGACGAAATGAATCAGGTTGGCGCTAATAATCATACCGGTTCTAAACCGTATGCGTATGCCGAAGTGTCGAAATATTACGATTTGGCTGCCGAGAACCAAAAATTGTTGAAAAACAAGCAAGGTTGGTGGGGCAAAAAATTGTGGAACGAAAGTTTGGTGCAAATTCAAGGCGAAGACTATTGGTTTACATTGAATCCGATTTTGGATTTACAGTTTGGAAAAAGTGATCCGAGTGTTAGCAGTTATACCTATGTCAATACCCGCGGAATACAGTTCAACGGCGGTTTGGGAAGCCAACTCAATTTTACGACGACCATTTACGAAAGTCAAGGACGTTTTGCCGATTACTTTAATCGATATGCCGAATCTATAGCTCCCGATGGCGGAAATCCTGCGATTATACCTGGGATCGGTATTGCCAAACGATTCAAAACCGATGCTTACGATTTTCCTTTAGCGGAAGCCAATTTGGCTTATACGCCGAGTAAATTTATCAATTTAAATTTGGGTTATGGGCGTAATTTTATAGGCGATGGTTATCGTTCGTTGTTGTGGAGTGATGGCGCGAGTCCGTATCCGTATTTTAAATTGAATACTACTTTTTGGAAAATCAAATACACCAATTTGTACACTTGGCTCAAAGACGTACGCCCGGAAGCAACTGTAGACAGAACTTATGCGACCAAGTTTGCGGCCAGTCATTATTTGAGTTTGAATGTGACCAATAAATGGAATATTGGTTTGTTTGAATCGGTAGTTTGGGCAAACAACAACAATCGTGGTTTTGATATGAGTTTTGTGAATCCGCTTATTTTTTACCGTTCGGTTGAGTTTGCCTCTTCCTCCAGAAGCGGAAATGCTATGTTAGGGTTGACCTCTAAATATAAATGGAACAATCAGATTCAGTTTTACGGGCAGTTTTTGTTGGATGAATTTTCGTTGGATGATATGCGTTCCGGGAACAAAAGCTGGAAAAACAAATTTGGCTATCAGTTAGGGGCAAAATACTTCCATGCTTTTAATATTAAAAATTTACTCTTACAAGCCGAATACAATGTAGTGCGTCCTTATGTGTATGCGCACAGTGAAGCGATTACCAATTACGGACACAATAACCAAAGTTTGGGGCACCAATGGGGTGGTAATTTCAGAGAGTTGATTGCCATTGCCCGTTACCATAATGGTCGTTATTTTGCCGATGCTAAAATTACGGTTGGCACCCGTGGTTTGGACGTTAACAGCAATACCGACAGTTTTAACTACGGAAGCGATATTTACCGTGATTATGATGATCAACGACCTTTTAATACCGGAGTTACGGTAGGACAAGGTAATAAAACCAATATCTTCATAGCCGATTTGCAAGCGGGTTATTTGATTAATCCGGCTACCAATATGAAATTGTACGGTAGTTTGATTTACAGAAACTTTTCACCGGCCACTGAAACTTTCTTGGCGGTAAAAGAAAGTACCACTTGGTTTTCTATTGGTTTGCGTTGTGATATTTTCAATTGGTACTTTGACTATTAGCAGTTAGTTTAGGAGGGCTTTTTTTGATAGATTCCAAGCACACCATTCGTTTACTCTTATAGCCCCGATTGGAGCTGGCTACCCAGCCTGCCGGTAGGCAAGGCGTGTAGCGCGCAAAGCGGGAACAAGGTTAGTAAATACACACTTGACATTCGCTTCAACAACTGCTAAATGTGAAATTTATCTTCAATATTTTTTTGTCAAATCGTTTTCTATAAAGTACCTTTGCACGAGCTTAAAACTAAGGATGAACGCGACGGCTACCACATTTTCTTTCAAACAACTTGTTATCGATTTTAAAGAAATCACTAAGGCAGGTTTGGCGGTTAGCGTGGTGTTCTCTTCGATTGCCGGGTATTTGCTTGGTGTAGCGGATTTTCAAAGTTTACAATGGACGACTTTATTGATGCTGGCCGTTGGCGGTTACTGTATGGTAGGTGCTTCCAATGCGTTTAACCAAGTGATTGAAAAAGACTTGGATGCCTTGATGGATCGCACAAAAAATCGTCCGGTTGCATCGGGTAGAATGGCGCCGAATCGCGCGTTGTTTGCCGCAAGTTTACTTACTATTGTAGGCTTGATTTTATTGTACATGATCAATCCGAAGTCGGCCATGTTTGGTGCGATTTCTATTTTTTTATACACCAGTGTTTATACGCCTTTAAAAACGGTCACGCCTTTATCGGTTTTTGTGGGTGCTTTTCCGGGAGCTATACCTTTTATGCTGGGTTGGGTAGCAGCTACGAATCAGTTTGGGATTGAGGCAGGAACGCTTTTCTTAATCCAGTTTTTTTGGCAGTTTCCGCATTTTTGGGCCATTGGATGGTTTTTGTATGAGGATTATGAAAAAGCAGGATTTTTTATGTTGCCTACCGGTAAGAAAGATTCCTCAACAGCCTTGCAAACCATATTGTATTCGGTTTGGTTGTTAGTGGCGTCTTTATTGCCTTGTTTGGGTTATACCGGAAAGTTATTCCTTTCGCCGATTGCAGCAGGTTTAGTATTTTTGTTAGGACTTTGGATTATTTTTTACGCTATAAAGTTATACCAATTGCGTACAGCCAAAGCCGCCAGAACACTTATGTTAGTTAGTGTTTCTTATATTACGTTATTACAAATAGTTTATATTACCGATAAATTTTTAAGATAGTTATGGCAACAATGATGTCGATAGACGAACACCAATCCAGAAAGGCACGTTCCCAGAAATTACTATTGTGGTTTGCTATGGCCAGTATGACCATGATGTTTGCCGGAATTACCAGTGCTTTTGTGGTGAGTAAGTCGAGAGAAGATTGGATGAAAGATTTTCAATTTCCTTCCGCTTTTTATTTTAGTACGTTGGCTATAGTGCTTTGCAGTGTGACGTTTCACTTGGCGCAAAAGGCTATTCAGCAAGACAAGAGAAGTTTGGTTTCAAGTTTACTTTTAACCACTTTAGGATTGGGAATTGCTTTTGTGGCTTTGCAGTTTGCTGGCTTTGGTCAACTGATTGAGCAGGGCTATTACTTTACCGGACCGGAGAGTAACATTGCTACTACTTTTCTTTATGTGATTGCCGTGGTACACATGGCGCACCTTGCCGGAGGAATTATTTCGCTTTTAATCATAATTTATAATCATTTTAAACAAAAATACAATTCAACTCAATTCCTTGGCATTGAGCTAGGTGCGATGTATTGGCACTTTCTCGATTTCTTGTGGATTTGTTTGTTTTTATTTTTATATTTCTTTAAATAAGAAAAAAAATCTAAATTTGGGAACTTTTTAACTAATAACTTTTATGGGAGCTACAGTTACTACTGCAAATACAAACGAAAATACTTGGGGTGGCGGAAACGAGCCAATGGGTGCCAGTTATGGTAAATTGATGATGTGGTTTTTCATCGTATCAGATGCCTTGACCTTCTCGGGTTTCCTTGCTGCTTACGGATTTTCAAGATTTAAATTTATTGACAACTGGCCAATTGCCGACGAAGTGTTTACTCACTTCCCGTTCATGCACGGTGTTGATGCGCCGATGTACTATGTGGCATTAATGACATTTATCTTGATTTTCTCTTCTGTAACCATGGTTTTGGCCGTTGACGCCGGACACCAAATGAAACAGAAAAAAGTAGCGTTTTACATGTTACTGACAATTATCGGAGGTTTGATATTCGTAGGTTCACAAGCTTGGGAATGGAAAAACTTTATCAAAGGAGAGTATGGTGCTATTGAAACTAAAGGTGGTAGCATTATCCAGTTCGTTGACAAAAACGGAGAAAGAGTCAAATTAGAAGATTTCGCAGTGGTATTGCCGGAAGAAAGAGAGCAACACAAGAAAAGTAATGGTATTTGGTTTGTAGGTGAATCATCTTTGCCAACTTACTCAGTTGCGGAAGTACAAGCCGGATTTAAAGCTCATCCTGACTTATTAGTAAGAACAGAAAAAATCTACAGGGATACAGCTGAGGATAAAGCCAACAAAGAGTTACAACCGGGATTAAATAAAAATAAGCACCGTGAAGTATTAACCAGAGAAGCATCCGAAGCTATGGTAGCTAACGCTCATTTGGTTGTTGAAGGAGCCAACTTAGAGCGCAATGAGTACGGAAGTAAGTTGTTCGCAGATTTCTTCTTCTTTATTACAGGTTTCCACGGTTTCCACGTATTCTCGGGAGTTATCATCAATATCATTATTTACCTAAACGTTCTTTTAGGAACTTACGAGAGAAGAAAGAACTACGAAATGGTTGAAAAAGTTGGTCTTTACTGGCACTTCGTAGATTTGGTTTGGGTATTCGTATTTACTTTCTTCTACTTAGTTTAATCACAGAAAAACATAAAATAGTATGTCACACGCACACGAACACGTATCAAATACTTCCAGAATTTGGAAAGTTTTCATCTTACTATCTTTAGTAACTATTGTTGAGGTAGCTTTAGGGATCATAAGACCTGAAGTTTTGTTTTACAACAATGTATTAAGCATGAATTTGCTTAACTGGGTATTCATCATCTTAACTTTATACAAAGCTTATTATATTGTATGGGCTTTCATGCACATGGAAGGAGAAAAAAGCAGTCTCCGTTGGGCTGTTGTAGCTACAGTTATCTTCCTAGTGTTGTATCTGGTCTTTATCTTATTGGTAGAAGGAAATTATGTATATGGGGTTTTTAAAAATTCAACAATTAAATGGAATTTTTAACACTATATTAATTCAAAAAAAAGGGTACGCATTGCGTACCTTTTTTTATTTTTGTACAGCTAATATTTTAGTTTGCCATGAAAAAAAACTTGGTCCTTTTTGTACTGTTCATTTTGCCTATAGTTGCTTATCTTTTCTTTGCTTCCGGTGTGAACAGTTTTATCACTTTGCCTACTATTACGCCAACCATTCCCGATGTAAATTCGCAATGGACTTCTTTGAATGGGGAAAAGGTTACGCTCAATAATAAAATAACCATCTTGGGCTTTACCGGTCAAGATATCATGCCTAATAGCGGTAACTTTTTTACGTTGAATCAAAAGATTTACAATAAGTATCGTGAGTTCAAAGATTTTCAGATGGTGTTTATTGCTCCAGATGGTACCCAACAACAAGCCCAAACCCTTTTGAAGGAACTAGGGAAGATTACCAATGTTTCCGGGTATCATTTTGTTTTTGCCTCTCCGGAAGCCATTACAGCTTATCATAAAGAATTAAAATTATTGGGGAAACTGGATGAAAAAACAGGTACACCTAATGTTTATATAATCGATAAGAAAAGAAACCTGCGTGGCAGAAAAGGGAAAAGTATACAAGGTGAACCTGAATATAAAGAAGGCTACAACACCACATCTGCCTCTGATTTGCATAACGATATGATGGATGATGTGAAAATTATCTTGGCTGAGTATCGCTTGGCTTTGAAACGCAATAACGCCAACAGAAAAATCTAATATGAAAAATAAATCTTATATAGGCCTTTCATTTATAGTGTTGATATTCGGTATTATTTTTATTCCGAAGATTATAAATAGGATACAAAGCAACACTGTCGTTCAAGGTGATCGTATCGATGCGGTTTCCAATCATAAGGAGGCCGAAACGGATTTACTTACTTTAGGCAAAGCACCAAATTTTGCGCTAACCGACCAGAACGGTTCTAAAGTCACCAACGAAACCTACAAAGGGAAAGTGTATGTAGTAGAGTTTTTCTTTTCTACCTGTCCTTCCATTTGTCCGATTATGAACCGAAATATGGCAGAAATTCAAAACAAGTTTTTCGGCAATCCCAATTTCGGAATAGCGTCAATAACCATCAATCCGGAATACGACACCGTTGAAGTTTTAAAGGAACACGCTGTCCAAATCGGGGTCAAATCGTCTAACTGGCATTTAATGACCGGTGATAAAGATTACATTTACAACATTTCAAATAAAGGATTCAATATCTATACCGGAGAAAACGGAAAAGCAGCCGGTGGATTCGAACATTCCGGCTTATTTGCTTTGATTGATAAAGAAGGCAATATTCGTTGTCGTAAAGACAAATTCGGTAATCCAATCATGTATTATGACGGATTGGAAAAAGCCGGTGTAAAAGCTATTATTGAAGACATTAAAAAACTATTAAATGAGTAATACTAAACCAACCACACTGGAGAATAAGTTTAAAGGGGCGATTATAGCGGTGTCTATTATCATACCTGTAGCAGTAGCCGTTTTGTTTTCGGTTAAGTTGAAAGATTTCGGTTTTAATGTAGAACCTTTGACTTTTCTGCCGCCCATTTATGCGGGAATTAATGGATTAACAGCCGTATTGTTAGTGGCTGCTGTATTGGCTATTAAAAAAGGGAATCGAAAGCTACACGAACGGTTAATGACTTTTGCCATTGCTTGTTCAGTAGTGTTTTTGGTTATGTATGTAGCATATCATATGACAGCGGACTCGACTAAGTTTGGCGATACCAACTTTGATGGTATTTTGAATGAAGCTGAAAAAGCGGCTGTAGGTGGCATACGCTATTTGTATTATTTCATTTTGTTAACACACATTACCTTGTCGGTTATTATCATTCCGATGGTTTTGTTTACTTACGTCAGAGCTTTAGCTGAACAATTTGACAAGCATAAAAAATTAGCTAAAATCACCTTCCCGATTTGGTTGTATGTGGCGGTAACCGGAGTAGTGGTTTATTTGATGATATCACCGTATTATGCCCACTAAGTCAACTATTTCGATAAAGATTTCCAAACTCTTTTTTGGGATTTGTATGCTGCTGCTTTCTGTACCGGCTAATGCGCAGTGTGCCATGTGCAGAGCCGCTTTAGAAAGTTCGGGCAATGCAGTTAAAGCCGAAGCTGTAAACGATGGTATCGTTTTCCTGATGGCTATTCCTTACATCATTGTGGCCGGAATTGGTTTTGTAGTGTATAAGATGTACTATAAGAAGAAATAATAAAAGATAAATTTAAAATGACAAAAGCGAAGTATCAATTCTCAGTTGATACTTCGCTTTTTTATTTGGTTCTTGTTTTTTCTTTATTCCATTCCGTCAATCTTAACACTCATTTTACCTACTGTGGCAATAAAAGCAATTATGGCTTTGTCTGTGATTTCCACTTTTTCAAATTCAAAATCACCCATAGTGCCGTTTACAAAAACACCTTTCATGGGCGAATAGTTGCTCAAATACGGCAACATGCTCTTCTTGCCTTCTTCTAAATTATCTTTGATGGAATAGCGACAGTTTTCCTGTATCTTCTTCAAGATGACACCTTGTAACAGCCAATTGGCAGTTCGGGTTAACAAGCCTTTGGTGTCGAGCACATAATCCATTTGGTCAAAGTAGATTTCTTTGGTAATCGGGTTGTAATTCGGAATTCCCGACAAATAAATGCTGCCGTTAATACTGCCGGACATGGTTAAGGCAATAATAATCTTTCCGTCTTTTTGCCATAAAGCGACATCTTCCACTACTATTTTACGGCTACCTGAAGCAAATTCCTTTCCCTTGAAATTAGAGGTAATAATGCGCGATGCACTATCATAAGTAGAGATAGCCACTACATTAGCGGTTACAGTGTTGGGTATTTTAGTCACAGCCTTGAATTGAATAGCGGTGCGGTCAAATGTATTTTTAGGTTGCAATCCAACCATCGTTTGCATGTTGCATTTCAATCCCATGTCCATTTTAATTTGGGTTTTTTCCAAAACTGCATCGGTCACATACACTTCAATCGGAATTAATTTGAACCAAGTTTGGTATTGCTCGCTGGTCACAAAAGGCGTACTCATTTTTTCGAGTACATCTAAAACATAAGGTTTAAAATCGCAGGTTTTTTCAATGGCATCATCAATCTTCTTAGCCATTTTCGATTTGAATATCGATAGCGTAGGATTGATGATATACGTGATCGGAACATTTTTGCCGGCGACTAAGATAGTCGGGCTTTCAGACCATTCAAAATCCTCAATTTTCGAAACGGTACTTAATTTCCAATTGGACAATTTTACAGAACTACTCATGGTAATTGTACCGTTTAAGTTGATTTCACGGGTGTCATTCAATCCCATAAATTCGGTACCGTATTTAAATCGCGCCCAAATTTTTAATGGCAATACGGTTTCAATTCTTCCGTTCTTCTCGGTAATTCGAATGGGAGCGGTTTTCCAGATTTTCATTTCGGTTTTGTCGTCTTCCAAATTAGAATCGTCGTAAATTTGACCATTCAGCGTTTTGTTGAGCTGGTTTTCAATTTCTTTGAGCGTTATTTCTAAAGGCATGTTCACAAAAGATGTCTTGGTTTTGTAAACCATAGGCGCATCATTGGACGGTAAAGGTTTTAAAGCTTCAATTTTTTGACTAGTGGAACAGCCAACCAACATTAAGGTAAGGCTAAGGAACAAAGCAGCTGATTTTACAGAGCGCATAAACGTGAAATATTTTTCACCAAAAATAATAGGAAATATTGTAAAACAGCTGTAACAATAATAAAAAAACAGAGTCTAAAACATTGTGTCTTATCGTAACAACCGAAAGACAAAAGCAATATCTTTGTTTAGTCACGAAAATTAGGCGGTAAAAGCCTGTTTACTTATGAAAATAGTTTTTAAAAAGTATGTCATCTTCGGATTGTTGCTGCTTCTCTGCGGAAAAGCCACAGCGCAAACCAAAAAATGGACCATACAAGAGTGTGTTGAGTACGCCCTGAAGAACAACATTTCGATTCAACAGTCCGAACTCGATTTGAAAGCCACGGCCATCGACAAAAGAGCGGCTTTAGGTGCTTTTCTGCCCAACTTAAATGGTGGTGCTTCGCATTCTTGGAATATTGGTTTGAACCAAAACATTACTACCGGTCTTTTAGAAAACCAAACCATCCAGTTTACCTCGGCCAGTTTGAATTCGAGTGTCGATATTTACAATGGTTTGCAAAACCAAAACCGTTTGCGTCGGGCCAAGTTGATGCAAGTGGCTGCCCAATACCAACTGACCAAAATGCAGGACGATATTTCGTTGTTTGTGGCCAATGCGTATTTGGATATTCTTTTCAATCGTGAAAATCTAAAAGTACAGCAAAACCAATTGGCCAACGACGAAAAGCAAATGCTTCGCACCCAAGAATTGGTGGACGCGGGTGTAGTGCCTAGAGGTGATTTGCTCGATATGAAAGCCACAGTAGCCTCAGATAAACAACGTGTTATCGCTGCAGAAAATGCTTTGTTGCTTTCTCGTTTGAGTTTGGCACAATTGCTTCGCATAGAAGATTTGCAAAATTTTGATGTCGCCGATGTTGATATCGAACCTACTGCCAGTTCGGTTATGTTACAAACACCGGAAGCTATAGTAGCCAAAGCCAATGAAGTTAGGGTAGAAATCAAAATTGCCAAAGCCAATCTCGATTTAGCTGAGCGTGATATTAAAATTGCTAAAGGTGCTTTGCAACCGAGTGTAACGGGTTTTTACAGTTTTAGTACCAGAGCCGGATATTCCGATAGGGTTTCAGGTGCTGCCATAGACGGTGCTAACCCGACTACCATTATCGGTCAAGTGGAAGGAACCGGGCAAAATGTTATTCAGCCTAACTTTATACCGTTGTTCCGAAAAGCCGCTCCGGTGTTTGACCAGTTTAGTGATAACAAAGGGCATAACTTTGGCTTGCAATTGAGTCTTCCGATATTTAACGGATTCTCAGCTAAGAATTCGGTTGAACGTTCTAAAGTGGCTTATGAAAAATCAAAGAATGCTTTCGATCAAGCAAAACTGGATTTAGAAACCAATGTGTACAAAGCCATTACCGATACCAAAGGTGCTTTGAACACTTACGAAGCTTCGGTTACAACTATGGAAGCCAGAAGAGAAGCGTTTAACTATGCTAAAGAGCGTTATGCGGTAGGTTTAATCAACACCTTCGATTTTAACCAAGCCCAAACCTTATATTTAAATGCCCAATCCGATGTAATTCGTGCCAAGTACGATTATATCTTTAAAACGAAAGTAGTAGAATTATATTTTGGAATCCCAATCATTCAAAAACAATAAATCATGTCAAAAAATAAAATATACTGGATCTCAGGAATTGCAATTGTTCTTATTGCGGTATTGTTAGTCTTAGCCAAAAGCGGTGTCATCGGTAAAAAAGAGGAAGGCATCGAAATTGAAACTGCCCAAGCCGATGAAATTACTATCGTTGAAACCGTATCCGCTACCGGAAAAATCCAGCCGGAAATTGAAGTTAAAATTTCTTCAGAGGTATCAGGAGAAATCATCGATTTGCCTGTTAAAGAAGGCCAAGTGGTAAAAAAAGGGCAGTTATTGGTTCGCATCAACCCGGATTTGTACACCTCAGGATACAACAGAACCATTTCTAATTTATCCGGAACCAAAGCCGGATTGAGTCAGGCCGATGCTTCGTTTAAAGAAGCCAAAGCCAGTTACGACCGCAGCAAGTTATTGTATGAAAAAGGAATAATTTCTCGCTCGGATTGGGACAAAGCCGTCGCGTCTTTTGAAGTGGCAAAAGCCAATAAAGAGTCGGCTTATTACAACGTACAAAGTGCCAATGCTACTGTTAAAGAAGCCAAAGACAACTTAGGAAGAACAACTATTTATGCTCCTGCCGACGGAACTATTTCTTCCTTAGGCGTTGAATTAGGAGAGCGAGTATTAGGAACCCAACAAATGACCGGAACCGAAATATTGCGCGTTGCCAATTTAGACAATATGGAGGTAGAGGTTGATGTGAATGAAAATGATATTGTAAAAGTCAGTATAGGAGACAGTACCAATATTCAAGTAGATGCTTATTTGAAAAAAGAATTCAAAGGGATAGTAACCAGTATCTCTAACTCGGCGAGTTCAGCCACCACAGCCGATCAGGTGACTAATTTTAAAGTGAAAGTGAGAATTCTGAAAGAGTCTTACCAAGATTTATTAGAAGGAAAACCGGCGAATTTTTCTCCGTTCCGCCCGGGTATGACGGCTACAGTCGATATTATTACCACCAGAAAAGAGAAAGTAGTTGGTGTACCGATTAGTGCTGTAGTGGTTAAAAACGATACTACCGCTACTTCGAAAACCGAAATGAAAGTGGAAGGCGATGACAAGAAAGTAATGGCCAAAAACGATAAGAAATTCGAATGTGTTTTTGTAAAACAAGGTGACAAAGCCAAACTTAGAATCATTAAAACCGGCATTCAAGATGATACCAATATCGAAGTGGTTTCGGGCTTGAAAAAAGGCGATGTAGTTATTGTTGGTCCGTATACTACGGTAACCAAAGATTTGAAACCCGGTGATAAAGTAATCGCTAAAAAAGCACCCGAAAAACCTAAAAAATAACCGACTTGGCTTTGAATTACATACTGAACATCGAAACGGCCACCAAAAACTGTTCGGTTTCTTTGGCCCGAAACGGCGAAACTATTTTGTGCAAGGAAATTGCTGAAGAAGGCTATTCTCATGCTGAAAAATTGCACGTTTTTATCGAAGAAATTATCAAAGAAAGCCAGCTTAACATTAAAGACTTAACTGCCGTTGCCGTGAGCAAAGGACCGGGCTCTTATACCGGTTTACGCATTGGGGTTTCTACTGCCAAAGGCTTATGTTATGCGTTGGGTATTCCGTTGATTTCGGTGGATACTTTAGCTGTTTTAGCAGCAGCAGTAACACAAAACGACGGTTGGATTATTCCGATGATAGACGCTCGCAGAATGGAAGTTTACAGCGCTGTGTTCGATCAAAATCGCCAAAAAATCAAAGCAGTTCAAGCCGAAATTTTATCCGAAGACAGTTATTCAGATGTTACCGAAACTATTTATATCGTAGGCGATTGTCAAGAGAAATGTCAAACGGTACTTACTAAGTCTAACTTTGTGTTTTTGCCGGAACACAAATTTCCGTCAGCTAAAGCGATGAGTGCGTTGAGTTTTGCTAAATTCGAGCAAAAAAACTTTGAAGACGTGGCGTATTTCGAGCCGTTCTACTTGAAAGATTTTATGTTGAATCCGAAATAATTATCCTTTCGAAGCTTCTCGAACAAACGGTTGGATTACAATGCCGGCCGAGTCAAAAGCTTCTTTACATTGCTCTAAAATATCGGAACTCATTTCGCTGAAATCAATGTTTTTAGCCCAAGGTTTTATGGATAAATGGATGGCTGAATCGGTTAAGTCTCTTACTGTAACAGTTGGCTCAGGATTTTTCAGTACCAAAGGATGATTCTGCATGACTTTTATTACGATGTCTTTTGCTGCTTTAATATTCGTCTCGTATGACAATGAAAACGTCAAATCGGCTCTACGATTGCCTTGCATCGAATAGTTGATAATGACATTGTTAGACAATATCCCGTTTGGAATAAAAATCGTTTGGTTGTTGCCGGTAATGAGTTTGGTGACAAAAATTTGAATTTCCAATACAGTACCAATTACGCCTTGTGCTTCTATAGTATCGCCAACGCGAAACGGCTTGAACAATATAATCAACATACCGCCGGCAAAGTTGGACAGCGATCCTTGTAACGACAAACCAATGGCCAAACCGGCTGCTCCCAAAATGGCCACAAAAGAGGATGTTTCGATACCTAATTTCGAAATCACGCTGATGAACAACAACACGCGCAATGCCCATAGCAAACTATCGGCTAAAAACTTCGATAGTGTTGGGTCGAGTTCTCTTTTCAACATGATTTTCTTCACCAAACGGTTGATGACGCGAATGGCATACAATCCCAAAAAGAGAATGACCATGGCCGAAATCATTTTAGGCGAATAATCAATTAATAATTTAAGGAACCGATCTACATACTCGGCAAACGAATGGATGTATTGTAATTCTTGTTTTTGCATGGGTTATATAATTCGAAACTATTGGTGAACAATCTAGTTGGCAAAAATAGTTTTTTTGAAAATTTTAAAATCAAACGATAGGTTAAAATATTCGAGTCAAAATCGGAACAAAGCTCAATCAATTAAGACCGAATTCTTGCACTGATTTTTTCAAATTTAGTTTCCGGTAAATCACAAGTTTTGTTTTGACACCAATAAAATAAGGTTTG
>JBEBBH010000286.1:0-2698 GCA_041158485.1 Bacteroidota bacterium
CATCTTCAGCCGAATGGATACCACCAACACCAATAATAGGGAAGGCCTTGTTGCTTTTTTCAGATAGAAAACGAATTACTTCTGTCGATCGTTCGGTTAAGGGTTTACCGGATAATCCGCCTGTTTCAACTTTGTTTTCCGATTGTAAGCCTTCGCGTGAAATGGTAGTATTGGTAGCGATAACGCCCGCAATTTTAGAATCGTTTACAATGTCAATAATGTCTAATAATTGCTCGTTGGTCAAATCGGGTGCGATTTTCAATAAAATCGGTTTTGGATTTTGGTGCAATAAATTGTGTGATTGCAAAGTATTGAGCAATTCGGTTAATGGTTCTTTTTCCTGCAACGCTCTTAAATTCGGAGTGTTGGGCGAACTTACATTTACCACAAAATAATCTACGTAGGCAAACAAAGCGTCAAAACAAAGTAAATAATCTGCAGTAGCATTTTCGTTTGGTGTCACTTTGTTTTTACCGATATTGCCGCCAATCAAAACGCCTTTGTTTTGTTGTAAACGAAGTACTGCGGCTTCGACACCGCCATTATTGAATCCCATTCGATTAATGATAGCACTGTCTTCTTTTAGGCGAAATAATCGTTTTTTAGGATTGCCGTCTTGTGGTTTTGGGGTTAAAGTACCAATCTCAATAAAGCCGAAACCAAAATGCGATAACTCGTTATACAACTTGGCATCTTTGTCGAAACCCGCAGCCAAACCTACCGGATTTTTGAATTTTAAACCAAAGACTTCTCGCTCCAAGCGTTGGTCTTCGATCTCATAAATCGACTTAAAAAGCTGAGGCACAAAGGGAATTTTGCAAAGAAATTTAACTAACGAAAAAGTGAAATAATGCACTTCTTCCGGATCAAACCAAAAAAGGATTGGACGAATAAGTAGTTTGTACATGGGTTGTGTTGTTGTGTTGCAAAGGTAATAGATTTGAAGATTTGAAAATATACCAATTTGAAAATGTTTTGGAAAAGGCAATTTTCCATCCTCAAACCTTCAAATTTTCAAATTTTCAAATTACTTTAGCCAAACAATACCAATTTCATGATTTCAGAAGCACAATTCCAAAACGAACTCAATTTAATCATTCAAAACGGCATCCGCGAAGATATTGGTCCGGGCGATTACAGTTCGTTAGCTTGTATTCCCAATACGGCGCAAGGCAAAGCTAAATTATTAGTCAAAGACACCGGTATTATCGCCGGAGTTGCCTTTGCCCAAATGATTTTTGAAAATGTTGACCCAACGTTGCAAGTCGAAGTTTTCATCCAAGACGGAACGCCTGTCAAACACGGTGACGTCGTTTTTCACGTTTCAGGCAGTTCACAATCCATTTTAAAAGCCGAACGTTTGGTCCTGAATTCCATGCAACGCATGTCGGCTATAGCCACTAAAACCAATAGTTATGTACAACTTTTGGAAGGCACCAAAACCAAAATTTTAGATACGCGTAAAACCACACCGGGTTTCCGAGCTTGCGAAAAATGGGCGGTGAAAATAGGTGGTGGCGAAAACCATCGCTTTGCACTATACGATATGGTGATGTTGAAAGACAACCACAACGATTTTGCCGGAGGCATTACACAAGCTATCAATAAAACCAAAGCGTATTTGAAGCACAATAACCTCGATTTAAAAATCATAGTCGAAGCCAGAAGCTTAGCCGAGATTGAAGAAATTCTCCAAAACGACGGCGTGCATCGCATCTTAATTGACAACTTTAATTTTGAAGATACCGAAAAAGCAGTAGTGCTTATCGGCGATCGTTGTCAGACCGAGTCTTCAGGGAATATCAACGAAAAAACCATTCGCCAGTATGCCGAATGTGGTGTAGATTATATTTCTTCGGGTGCTTTGACGCATTCGGTGTACAATATGGATTTAAGTCTGAAAGCCTTTTAACATGAGCATCGAGATAGAGGACAAACTCAAAAAAATACCCATAGTCAGAACCGTGGTGATGCTGTTGCAAAAAATTCCTTTGCCATGGCTACATGGTTTGTCGCTATATGATTTGATAGAACATTACATCATCGGAATCGTCGAAGGTGCCATTTCCTATCGCGCGGCAGCCATTGCATGGAGTTTCTTCATGTCTTTGTTTCCGTTTGCGCTTTTTATCCTCAACTTAATTCCGTATATTCCTATTCAAGGTTTTCAAGACGATTTTCTCGGATTTGTGCAACAAAGTGTGCCACCAACTACTTACGACGCCATTTACAAAATCATCAACGATATCTTGCACAACAGTAACTCGGGCTTAATTTCTACCGGTTTCTTTATGGCGATTATTTTAATGACCAACGGTGTCAATGCTATTTTGGGCGGTTTTGAAAATTCACATCATATCGATTTTTCACACAAACGCAAGTTCCTGCGCCAGTATTTGGTGTCGTTGGCACTTTCCATACTATTGGCTTTTTTGTTAATAGTAACCGTGGCCGCCATCGTATTTTTTGAGGTAATCATCCAAAAAACCAAAATCCAAGACGTACTTTCCGATAATATTCCGCTCATCGAAATGGGACGTTATGCTTTTGTAATTCTCATGATTTTGTTTGCCACTTCGTTGCTGTTTAAATTTGGCATCAAACGCGATTCACGACGTTCATTCATCTCTATCGGCTCCGTTTTCACAACAATTTTGATTATTCTTTCGTCTTACACTTTTGGGATTTGGGTGATCAA
>JBEBBH010000287.1:0-4313 GCA_041158485.1 Bacteroidota bacterium
AAATTTGTATTTTGAAAAGATTATTTCTCGATTTGAAAAGTTAACACAACAAACTGTAAAAGAAAATGTTATCTTTAGAGAATCTTTTTGTGTCAACGACTTCATCAAAGATTATAATTCGTACAAAGGGAATGCATACGGCTTAGCCAATACCCTATTGCAAACCGCTTTTTTAAGACCTAAATTGAAAAGTAAAAAAGTCAAAAATCTATTTTTTACCGGTCAATTAACTGTTCCCGGACCCGGCGTTCCACCGTCGTTAATTTCCGGAAAATTAGTAGCTGAACTTATAGAAAAAAACTAAAAAATACCATGCTATGAAATCAATCTTTGACACCGTATCATTTGATTGCAGCAAAAATGTAACGAAGTCTTACAGTACTTCATTTTCTGCTGCCGTAAAAATGTTAGCACCAAGCATTCGTCAAGACATTTACAACATCTATGGGTTTGTGCGCTTTGCGGATGAAATTGTGGATACTTTTCACGATTATAATAAGGAACTATTATTTGAACGATTTGAAAAAGATTTAGCCGAAGCCTTAGAACATAAAATAAGCTTGAATCCGATTTTAAATTCTTTTCAACATACTGTAAATAAGTATCAAATTCCAAACAGTTTGATTGCGGCTTTCATGAAAAGCATGAAGTTGGATTTGCACAAAAAAGAGTACCAAACTTATGATGAATACCATGAATACATTTACGGCTCTGCTGATGTGGTAGGTTTAATGTGCTTGAAAGTATTTGTTAACGGTGATGAAAAAAAATATGCCGAATTAGAACATTCAGCCATGCGATTGGGATCGGCGTTTCAGAAAGTGAATTTCTTGCGTGACTTGAAAGCTGATTTCGAAGATTTAAGCAGAACTTATTTCCCGAATACAGATTTATCTCGTTTGGATGAACAATCGAAAAACGAAATTATCAAAGAAATTGAAGCTGATTTTCAAGTAGGTTTTGAAGGTATTTTAAAATTGCCTTTGGAAGCCAAATTCGGAGTCTACACGGCATTTGTATACTACAAAAAGTTGTTATCTAAACTTAAAAAGACGCCTTCTATGGAAATCAAAAACACCCGAATCAGAGTACCGGATTACGAGAAAATTGGTTTGTTGGCGAAATGTTATGTGAATTATCGTTTAAATTTAATCTAAAACCATGTTATTACATATAGTCGTTTTTTTAATTACCTTTTGCGGAATGGAGTTTATGGCTTGGTTTAGCCATAAGTACATTATGCACGGATTTTTATGGAACCTTCATGCGGATCACCACAAAAAAGACCACGATTCTTGGTTTGAGCGCAATGACGCTTTTTTCATCTTTTATGCGGTAGTCAGCGTTGGATTCTTTTTATTGTGGCAAAATAACATTTTGGAGATTGGATTAGCCATTGGATTAGGCATTTTTGCCTACGGATTGGCGTATTTTATGGTACACGATATTTTTATCCACCAACGCTTTAAGTTGTTCAGAAATGCAAACAATCGTTACGCCAAAGCCGTTAGAAGAGCACATAAAATGCACCACAAACACATCGGCAAAGAAGATGGCGAATGCTTCGGAATGTTGATTGTACCTTTTAAATATTTCAAGAATTAAAAAAAAAAAATCCCGACAGTATCGGGATTTTTTTTTTTGAGTAATATTTATTTTAACAAACCTTGCAGTGGTTTTAATTGCTCCATATCAACATTAGCAATTTGCAAAATACCAATCATATTCATGATGTTATTCGGATTCATATCGTTGCCTAAAATTCTGACTACGGCAAATCCGTTGTCCTTATTTTTGGCAAAAAAAATGAACTCGTCTATGTCGTTTTCATCACCCACAAAACTGACAGAAGCGCCGTCTTTTCCGGAACCGATTTTCATCAATTCTTGGTAAGTCTCATCTTTAAGGATGTCGCCTACTTTTTGGGTTTCTGATTGGTATTGTGCGTCGTTTTTGCCATTCGATTTAAAAATCAAAACGTTCATCTTTTCAAAAGAATTCAAGGCCGTTTGCTGATCGGGAGTTAACTTGGTTTTATCGATATTGATAATACTCGGAGAAACATCCAATGCTATGAAATCTTTCTTTCCTGAATTTTCTACAAAATACTTTTGAATACTGGGCTCATTACTGCAACTCATCAAGAGTAAAGAACATAATACAGCCGTAAAAATGGTAAATTTCATAGCTTCTTCTATTTACCGCCTTTCGGACCTTTACTGCCTTTAGAGGCTTTCTTCAAATCATCTCCACCGGGTAATTTCATTTTCTCAGTTAGCACTGAAAGCTCATCCAAATCAAAGTTCCCGGTTAACGACATCAGTACGGTTTCTTCATTGCCGCTACCGTCAATAAACATCAACAACTCTTTGATTTGAGAATCGGTAGCACCGGATTTCACATAAATCTTCACGCTCTTTCCTTTATCGGTAATGCGCATTAACTCTTCCATTCCGGCGGTTTTCAAGTATTTCTCAGCAGTAGCCTTCATTTCCTCGGCTTTGCTATCACTTTGAGTCGCAAAAACTTTCAGATTCTCCAACTTTTTGATCAAATTCACGTATTGCTGGGTTTCTTTGTCTTCGACTTTCATTTTACTCAAAAGCGAGAACATTTTTTTGTTTACGATAACCGTTCTGATTTTCTCTTGGTCTTCAAACTTATCAAAGACACTTTGACCGAAAGTAACATTAGTTACTACTAAAACTAACAGCGTTAAAAATATTTTCTTCATGATTTCTTGATTTTTTTATTTAAAAATGATGTTTTTTGATTGTTCGTATTCACTTAAATAATCCATACTTTCGATGCCTTCGTTTACACTTTGCGAGATCATTTCCAGCGCTTTTTGCGTTTCTCTGAAAGCTACCTCCGGATCATCATAAGTACCGAAATCTTCTGATACCGGTTGGTTATAATGATTGAAAGTAAAAAACCCTACACCCAATAAAACAACCACAGACGCTGCCACAGAGAGCCAAAGTACAGTATGGCTTTTTTTGGCTTTTAAAGGAATGGTTCCTGTGAACTGTTCGTGTTTTGCTTGTACAGCGTAACCAAATATAGGCTTGTATTGCTCTAAAGGCGGAGCAACATTATCGGAGGAAAAATAAGCCTTTAATTCTTTTTCCTCAGCCAAAGTGGTAGTTGCATCGAAGTATTTCTCTATTAATTTTTCTATGTTATCCAATGCCATAATGATGGGTTTTTGTCATAGTTTCTCTAATGGTTTTTCGGGCTCTGGACAAGGCAGTTCTGATTGCCGACTCATTCATTCCCAATATTTTACCAATCTCTTCAAATTCCATTTCTTCAATATCGCGCATTTGCACAATTAACTTTTGCTGTTCGGGTAAGTCGTTCATAATTCGTTCTACCCATTGCCAAGTATCCTTATCTTCTACTTGTTTTTGCAAACCGGCTTCTCTGTCCGTAAAATTGTTGTGCACGATACGCATGTTCCCGGCGCGTTTCGACTTTAACTGATCCAAACAATAGTTCTTCGTCATTGTCATGGCCACCGCTTCTATACTTTTATACTCGTCTAAATTGTCGTTTTTATGCCAAAGCTTCACCAAGACTTCCTGAGTTGCATCTTCGGCTTCTTCCGTACTGACCAGCAAACGCTTCGCCATTCGAAAAACTTTATCCTTAAAAGGATTGACCAATTGCATAAACTCTTTTTGGTTCATTACAACAACATTTGGTTAACGGTTATACAAGCAAGACGAACCATGATTTTTTTTGTTACAAACAAAATACAAATAATTAATCTAAACTTATTAAATTTACGTTTATTAAATAAAGAACTGCTATGAAAAACTTATTTAAAACTGCATTGTGCTTGTGTTTACTGACCTTTACCTTCAGTTGCTCAGACAATGATGACAATCCTGTTCCGGCAAGTTTAGAAATCAAAGATTTTGTTTGGAAAGGGATGAATTTATATTATTTGTGGCAAGCAGATGTACCCGATTTGGCGGATGACCGTTTTGCCAATCAAAGTCAGTTAAATACTTTTTTGGAAGGTTTTGACGAACCTACAACTTTATTCAATGCGTTAAGAGTAGATACTTCTATCGACCGATTCAGCGTTATTTACAGTGATTATTCGGTGTTAGAAGGAGCGCTTTCCGGAAATACACTAAACAACGGAATGGATTTCGCCTTACGCTATAAAACAGGTAGTAATACCGATATTTATGGCTGGGTTCGTTACATTATTCCAAATTCTGATGCCGCCACCAAACCCATCCAACGCGGTACGATTTTTTATGCTATCAACGGCACGCCGCTAACAGTTGACAATTACC
>JBEBBH010000288.1:0-5534 GCA_041158485.1 Bacteroidota bacterium
GTACTATTTTATGGTGTAATAATGCGTATTTAGACATCGTATCGTTAGACAAAGAAGCCATTATAGGCCAATTTGTACTCGATTTCGGGCCTTGTAAAATTACAGACAAAGCCAAAATCAATGAAGTACTCGAAGGCTTTAGACAAGGACAAATATTTGAAGGGGAAAAATCCAATTTAACCATCAACAATAAAACCCATTGGTACAAAACCACCAAACAACCGGTGCGCAATGAAGCCAATGAAATCATCTATTACTTCGCCATTATTGAAGACGTTACCTTAGAAAAGGAACAAGAAGAAAAATTAAGATTGCTTTCTTCCATAGCCGAAAAAAATACTGCGGCCGTTATCATTTGTGACAACAAAGGTCGAATTGAATGGATTAACCAAAGTTTTACCGAAATTACTGAGTATACTTTGGAAGAAGTCATCGGCAAACAAATTAAAGATGTACTGCAAGGTCCGGAAACCGATAAAAAAACAGTTCGTTTCTTGGCCGATCAAATGGAAAAAGGACTGCCGTTTAATTGTGACATCATCAACTACAAAAAATCGAAAAACAAATACTGGTCTAATGTTCAAGGACGTTCACTAAACGATGAAAACGGCAATGTACTGAAGTATTTTACCATACAACAAGACATTTCCAAGGAAAAAGCCTTTAACCAACAAATCATAGAGTCTGAAAACCGATTGTATTCTTTAATTATCAACTTACAATCCGGTATTCTTTTGGAAGATGTCAATCGGAAAATACTCATTGTCAACAAAAAGTTTTGCGAACTGTTCGGCATACCGGTCGATCCGGAACTCTTAACCGGATTAGACTGTGCGGAAACAGCCGAACAATCGAAAATTTTGTTCAAAAATCCTGACGATTTCCTTAAGCGAATTGACGAAATATTAACCCAAAAAACTACTGTTATAGCCGAGACTATTGAAATGGCAGATGGTCGCATAGTAGAACGCAGTTTTATTCCTATTTACCACGGCAATAAATATGACGGTCATTTGTGGAGCTATGAAGATGTGACCATCAAAAAGAAATACGAACAAAGCTTAGAAGCCGAACGCGAAAAATACAGTAATATTATTGCCAACATGAACATGGGCTTGTTGGAAGTTGATTTGAACGATCGCATTCAATTTATCAACCAATCTTTTAGTGAACTTAGCGGTTATTCACGTGATGAACTCATTGGCAAAAGAGCTTCTGAAATATTCTTAGACAAAGAAAACAAAGACATCTTAAACTCAAAAGTAGCCGTTAGAAAGGACGGCATCTCCGATTCTTATCAAATCAAAGCCAAAATGAAAACCAATGAAGAAAAATATTGGCTCATCAGCGGCGCGCCTAACTATAATCTTAACGGAGAATTGGTGGGCAGTATCGGAATCCATCTCGACATTACGGAACTCAAAAAACTGGAAATTCAAAAAGAAGAATTACTCAAAAATTTAGAGCGCCAAAACGAAAGTTTGAACGAATATGCCCAAATTGTATCACACGATTTAAAATCGCCTTTGCGAAGTATTCATACTTTAGTGACTTGGATTAAAGGCGAAAAAGAAAACGTACTGAACGCACAAACACAGCAATACATCAGTCTGATTGAAGAGAAAGTAGAAAAAATGGATTACCTCATTGAAGGTATACTTACCTTCTCTAAAATTGACTCTTATGAAGACGCTAATGAGTTGGTCGATTTGAATGAAATCATCGAAAACACCATCCGAATTATCGATATTCCGCCACACATCGAAGTGACTATTGCCAAAAAGCTACCCGTAAAAAACACCAATCGCTTCCGCATGCAACAGTTGTTTCAAAATTTAATCAGTAACGCTATTATCCACAACGATAAAGAAAAAGGAGAAGTAGTGATTGACTATACAGAAGACAAGGAATGCTATACGTTTTCGGTAAAAGATAACGGTCCGGGGATTCCGAAAAAATTCAGAAATAAAATTTTCCAATTGTTCGAATCATATTCGTCCGACAACAAATCAACCGGAATCGGATTGTCTATTGTGAAAAAGATTGTAGAAAAGTATAACGGTAAAATTTGGATTGAGAGTGAAAAAGAGATTGGCACCACGTTTTACATTAAAATGCCTAAGGAACATGGAACAACCTAATATAGAGTATTTCGAAAAGTTGTCGAATAATAATGTGAGTTTCAAGCAAAAATTAATCGATATCGTAAAATATGAATTTCCGTTAGAACTTTCAGATTACGAAAGCTTTATCAAAAAAGAGAAATTAAAAGAAGCTTCGGAAATCGTTCATAAATTAAAACATAAAATCGGTGTATTGGGGATGACCAACAGTTATGTGCTGGCGGAAACCTTTGAACATAGCCTGAGAGATGGCAGCACCGAAAATCAGGCCGAATTTGAATCGGTCTTAGAAACCGTTAAAGTATTTATTGACCAATTATGACTATAAAGATGAAAAAGTGTATAATCATTGACGACGAATTAATGTCGAGAACAGTAATGACTGAGCTTATTACTACCAAACCTGAACTTCTTTTAGTAGGCGATTTTCCCGATGCCATTGAAGCCTTGAAATTCTTAAATCATAATGAGGTTGATTTGATATTTCTGGACATTCATTTGCCTAATTTTAATGGGTTCGATTTTATCAACACCATCAATCAAACGATCAATGTTATTTTGGTAACCTCGGATAAAAATTTCGCTATAGAAGCTTTTGAGTACAATTGCATAGTCGATTATTTAGTGAAACCTATAACGCCGGAACGTTTTGATAAAGCCATGACACGTTTGAAAGAATTTGAAGGCAATCAAAAGAAAAAGAAAACGAGTCAAGCAAAAGAAGACGATATAGAAAGTTCTAATGCTTCCGAGTTTTACATCAACAACAGTAAGCGTTTGATTAAAATTGATGTCAATACGATACTGTATTTCAGAGCTAACGGAGATTATGTTTTTATCAAAACCGAAAGCAATAGCTACACCATTCACAATACATTGAGGAAAATAGAGAATAAACTTCCTAAAGATTCCTTTTTTAAAGTCCACCGTTCCTATATCATCAATACTAAAAAAATTGTGGATATAGAAGACAACAGTGTGTTAATAGGTAAAGATGTTATTCCGATAAGCCGCAGAAACAAATCGGAATTGATGAAACGCGTTCATTTGTTGTAACACTAATCTAACAGTATAGAAGTAACCCATTCGGTCAACAATCCGAATGGGTTATTTGTTTTTATAACCATTACTGTTGCTAAAAACCATTTTTAGATAAACGGCTTTAGAATTGTTAAAAAAATGCATTTTATCGATTTTTTATGCATTACAAGGATATTTTTACCGTTCGTCTAAGTTAAAAAACCATTCGACTAAAGACCGAGTGTTGTTGTCTAATTTTTTAAAATTCAATTGATCTTCTAACCATCTTTGTACTATAATAATGTCCAAATCTATCATAAACAAAACCCCAGAATTATGAAAACTATTACCCTAATCAACGAAAAATTAACCAACTTACAATGGTTGTTATTAGTAGTATTGTGTTTGGCAGTTACTAATACTAAAGCTAACACTAAAGCTTCCTCTCAAAAGAAAATAACCGTAGTAGAAAGACACCGCGTTTGGATTAACGTTATCGACAATGCTAACGGAGCTTTCTCACAAACTTTATTCGGTTACAGAACCGGTGCAACCGATGGCTTTGACCAAGGATTAGACGGTGCTTATTTTAATGATGGTGCTGTAGCATTAACCTCATTAATCGGAAACGACCGTTATGCCATCCAATTCAGAGGATTAAACTACAGTCCGAATGATGTTATTGCTTTAAGTTTCAAATGTGATTATGAGGGAAGCTTCACTTTTGCCTTTGATCATGCTGACGGATTCTTTTTAAACAGCAATCAACCTATCTATATTTTAGATACTGAAACCAATGTATACACTAACATCAAAACATCTAATTATACATTTAACTGTGAAGTAGGAATGTTTAACGATCGTTTTAAATTGGTTTTCTACAATCCTGGTCAAACTTCAAGCTTAGGCAACACAGACCACCAATTTACTTCAAATAACATCTCCGTTTATCAAGATCAAGGAGATATGTTAGTGCAATCTAACTATGCGCAATTGAAAATGGTAGCTGTATACAATTTGAACGGCCAAATGATTTACCAAAACAACAATGTAAATGATGTAAGATTGAATATCTCAGGTTTAAACACCAACTACCAAGCCTTACTAATCAAAGCGGTTACTACAGATGGTATCCCGGTTACGAAAAAATTTCTAGCAGTACGATAATCGAATTGATCAAAACCACATAATTCTCCAAACCCAATCAGCGATATATTTAAATCGTTGAGCGGGTTTTTTTATGAACTCACCGAATTCTGAAAACAGCAATTTAATCTATAACTAAATTTACACCAATACCCAAACACACTACACTAAATCAAAATGAATACTGATTACTATAACCCTTTAGGGTTAATTTTAGACGGATATATATACATCAATAATAATAATGCGTTAACCAAATTAGAATGCAACCAAGTTAGAAATGTTTATTTTAAGAGAGAAAAAGAATTAGCCAACAATTACAAACTTTTCATAGCCGGCTTGGTAATGATTACCGTTTTACAACTGTTTGACAATCAGTTTTCGGCTGAATATAAAATGGCAGGTTACCTTGGTGCAGTTTTGCTGTTGATTACTGCTTTAAAAACAAATAATTACAATTATAAAATTATTATAACAACTAAAAATCAAGACATCATTAAAACAAATATTCAACCTGAGTATAAAAAAGACGCAAAGGAACTAACATCTCAAATCAAAGCAATTATCAAATCTAATCAACCGCTGCTTAAAGCAATTTAAGAATTTACCGAAATGCTAGTAGTTTGTTCAAAAGAAAAAATAAATAATTTTTTCAAACTTAAAATTGATAGTAACAAGGAAACAATGCTGTTTTTAGAAGATATTGCACTAATCAGGATTTATGATAAAACCGGTTTGTTTAGTAAATTTTTGAATGTCTTTTTTACTAGAAAATATTTGCTGGTAATTTTTTTAAATAATTGCAAACCGGTAGAATTAACTTTTAGAGAGAGTAAACTCAAAGAAGTAATCTCATTTAAAAGAAGTCTTGAAAGTATTGGCAAATAACGGAAAAGTAATGCAAGAAAAAATTTTAGTATTTGACAGTTCTATTGGATATGCCAAGTACTTTGAAAAAATTTTTAAAAAAAAATATGAGGTAGCCTCGGCCTTTGATTTTAATGATTTGAGAAAAGTAGATTTGTTTCATTATGATACCATCATATTTATCATTAATGAACTCGAGGAAGTAAAGTTGTTTTCAAAAATACATTCGTCATACAAAGGAATACGATTATTCTTGGGTGTAACACAAAATAAAATAGCAGCAAATGTTTATGAGCTGAATCTGCAAAATATTTACAACATAAACTTTGAGCTAAACAAAACAGATATGGTTGATTATATCAATAGTAAACTTAAACA
>JBEBBH010000289.1:0-13183 GCA_041158485.1 Bacteroidota bacterium
TTATATCTTTTTCACCGGAAGTGTGAACGTGGGCAAAATTGTAGCCAAAGCCGCAGCAGTACATTTGACACCGGTTACTTTAGAATTAGGTGGCAAAAATCCTTGTATCATAGATGAAACGGCCGACTTAAAACTCGCTGCCAAACGGATTGTTTGGGGTAAGTTTTTGAATGCCGGCCAAACTTGTATAGCACCGGATTATCTATTAGCCCATGAGCGTATCAAACCAAAACTGATTGAGCATCTGAAAGAAGAAATCACTTCGGCTTATGGTAAAAACCCTCAAGATTCGACTGATTTTCCGAGAATCATTAACGAAAAAAACTGGAAGCGACAGTTGCAACTTTTAGAAAACCAAACGGTAATTTTTGGTGGACAATCGGCTGTAAGCGACTTTTATTTGGCACCAACTTTACTGGACGAACCTTCTTTAGACAGTTTGGTCATGCAGGAGGAAATCTTTGGTCCTATTCTTCCGATTTTGGGTTATACTTCGGAAGCCGACTTAGAGAAAATTATCGTAAGATACGAGAAACCGTTGTCGTTGTACATCTTTACCAAACAAAATTCATTGGCCCAAAAAATCATCACCCGATTTTCTTTTGGCGGCGGTTGTATCAATGACACCGTTATTCATTTTGCCAATAAAAGATTGCCTTTTGGCGGTGTAGGACACAGTGGTATCGGCGCGTATCACGGTAAGCGAAGTTTTGAGTTGTTTTCCCATCACAAACCGATCGTCAAAAAAGCCACTTGGCTTGATATTCCGCTGCGGTATGCACCTTACCAAGGAAAACTTTCCGGATTAAAAAAAATGTTAAAATGGTTTTCCTAAACCCAATGTTTTTTCAAAAATAAACTGTACATTTATACTGTTTTTGTGGGAATCTTTGAGATAAAAAACACTCTCTTTATTTTTGTTTAATATTGGTATAATCTACTTTGTAAATTGAATAACCTATTTTCATTTGCTAATACAATAAATAGCTATATTGTAATAGCTCTGCTATTGATTGTAATGTTCTTATTTTACATGGCAATCCAGAAGACATTACAAAAAAAACTGAATTTTTCCAATGCTATAAGCAAGGAATTTGAAGACAAGGAAGAGCAATTCAGAATATACTTTCTTTTCTTTGGGATCACTATACCATTGGTAGAAACATTGGTCACTATTTTTGAAATCAGAACCAACAGTTTCATGATTGTCAATTATACTGTAGGCATAGTTTTGTTGGCTCTTTACCTTATCACCGGAAAATCATCTCTTTTATATCAAAAAATATATCCGCTATTTATCAGTATTTATCTGGCTTACTTTTGTTTTACCGTTTACACAGTTTTCTTTAGTCTGTTTGAATTGATTTCATACATTACGCTCATAGTGGCTTTCTTCCTTTCCTATTTTATTTTTAAAAACATCAAACATTATTGGTTTTTTACCGGTAGCGTTTTACTCTTTTTACTAATTGCTTACCAAACCCATCTTATTGAAGACAAATTAAATGTACTGCTTACCTGTACTTTTATCTCTGTGATGGCCATTCACATTTCAAGACATTTGTCACAAATTGAAACAAAAAACAAGTTTTTATTCTCGAGTATTATAGTCAACAATGGGAATTCGCTCATCATGACTACCAACAAAAAAGGGGAAGTTTCGTTTTGCAGCGAATCGGTTGAAGCAATTTTGGGTTATACAGTGGAAGAAGTGTTGGGCATGGGATTTTGGCAACTCACAGAAGATGCTGAATTTATAGGTGAAGCCTATCACAACACTTATATCGATGATCGCTCTTACACCCGAAAATTAAAGTGTAAAAACGGTGATTATAAATTTATTCAATGGAAAGACAAGAAATATTCCGACGATATTACCATTGGAATCGGACAGGATGTTACAGAGCAAATCAAGATCAAAGACCAATACCGCAGCTTGATTGAGTCGGCAGCCGACCTGATTTATGAAATCGACTTGACCGCAACTGTAACCTATGTTAATCAATTTGCCGTTAAAACTTTGGGCTATGACAAGGAAGAAATTTTAGGCAAACGCATCTCCAATTTTGTGAGAAACGATTATTTGGAATACGTAACCGATTTCTACAAAGACATTCCAAAAGAAACTGAAGAATTTGGTGATTTGGTATTTCCTTTGGTCAAAAAGAATGGTGAAACCATTTGGGTTTCTCAAAAAGTAACCTTAAAAAAAGACGATACCGGATATATCTTAGGCTATTCGGGAATTGCCAGGGATATTACTTTGGTAAAAAACTTGGAAATTGAACATTACAACCGTAGTAAAAAAGTGCGTGTTCACAATGAAACCTTAAAAGTATTAACTTCTCAGAGCTATTCCAACAAAGATACATTTAACGGTATCCTAAAAAACATTTTGAGGGTAGCCGGTACTAACTGTTCCATAGATAGGGTGAGTTATTGGTCGTTCATTCCGGAAGGCATCAAATGTGAGAGTATTTATTATCTGCAAAACAATCGGTTTGAAAAAAATTTCTTCCTTCAAATGTCGGATTATCCAATTTACTTCTCTCACCTTCACTCCGGTATGCAAATAGTAGCTTCTAATGCCTACAACAATAGCATCACTCAAGAACTTTGCTTAGAATACCTACCGAAAAACAGAATCATGTCGTTGTTGGATACGCCTATTTTCATCAATGGTAAAATCATCGGTATTTTATGCTTTGAAAAAACAGATTCGCCGATTGAATGGGACAACGAAGACATTAACTTTTCTCGCTCGATAGCCGATTTAATTGCCATTGCTATCGAATCTCAACTCTTATTAGAATCGGATAAAAAGCTCTCCTATAAGAGTGAGATATTGACTGTAATTAGTAAAAATATCGATAAGTTTTTATTGAATAAGGATACCGATGAAATCCTGAAAAGTATTGTTAAAGAGATTGGTAAAGTCCTCAAGGTTGACAAAATTTCCTTCTTTGCCAAGAAAGAAAACGATACTGCATTTTACCAAAGACTTCGTTGGATTGCCTCGGAATTTGGCTTTACTAAACCCAATGACGCTTTGCAAAACATAACCACTGAAATGATTTCAGAAGTACTGCAACAAATGGAAGAGAATTTCTACTATGCAGCTGTGGTGAGAAAAATTAAAGATGATACAACACGAAATATTTTAGAAAATCTTAATGTCAAATCGGTATTGTTTTTACCCATTTTCGTTAAAAACAAACTACATGGTTTCTTAGTTTTTGATGATTCAACAGCAGAAAGAGAATGGTCTATAGATGAAATCACAATTCTTCAATCGTTGTCCAACAACATTTCTTCCGCTTTTGAAAGAAATATTAACGAAGCAATTATTCAGGAAAGTGAAGAAAAATTCCGTTTGCTGGCTAATAATATTCCCGGAACCGTTCACTTGTCAAAATACGACGAAAAATGGTCTAAAATTTATCTCAACGATGAAATTGAAAAATTAACCGGTTACCCTAAAGAAGACTTTCTTCAAAATAAAATTTTTTACATCGACTTGGTTCATCCTGAAGATATCGCAACCGTTAGAGATAAAGCCAATGAATTGTTCTTGAAGAAACAAAAAATCCACCTGATTTACAGAATCATCAATAAATCAGGTCAGTACATTTGGGTGGAAGAATTTGGCGAACCGATTTTTAAAGACAATGAAATTGTTTATATCGTTGGGATTTTTATCGACATTACCCAAAGAATGGAGGCTGAAGAAGCCATCAAGGCTAAAAATTACGCAGAAGCAGCTAACCGAGCTAAATCAGAATTCCTGGCCAATATGAGTCACGAAATTCGAACACCTCTAAACGGTATCATTGGTTTTACCGAGCTTTTGATGAATACCAAACTCGAAAGTATTCAGAAAAAATACATGGACACCATCAACCAATCGGCGAATTCATTGATGGAAGTTATCAATAACATTTTGGATTTTTCAAAAATCGAATCCGGCAAATTGGAACTGCATGTCGAAAAAATCAATTTGTCTGAGCTCTTGAATCAGGTAATCGATCTTATCCAATACGAAGCCGATCACAAAAAACTGGATATACGTTTAACCATTGAAGACAAAGTCCCAAACTTTGTTTGGATGGATTATATTCGAATCAAACAAATCCTGATTAACCTTTTAAGTAATGCGATCAAGTTCACCGAGAAAGGAAGTATTGATTTAAACGTTAGTGTTGCACAAAAAATTGATAATCACAAAATCCAATTATTGTTTGCCGTAAAAGATACCGGTATCGGCATCCACAAAAACAACCAACAAAAAATATTTGAAGCTTTCTCTCAGGAAGACAATTCAACTTCCAAAAAATTCGGCGGAACCGGTTTAGGACTAACCATTTCGAACCAATTATTGGGATTGATGCACAGTCATTTAGACTTAAAAAGTGAGTTAGGTCAAGGCAGTGAATTTAGTTTTGTATTAGAAGTAAATTATTCTGATGAAATCCCCGATAGCCACAAACCAACACAGAAATTGGTTGCCAGCGAACCTCACAACAATGTAATTTCAACAGACAATAAGTTGGTTTACATCGTAGAAGACAACAAAATCAACATGCTTTTGGCTAAAACTTTAGTCAAACAAATTCTACCAAATGCCGAAATCATCGAACTCCAAAACGGTAAGGAAGCATTGGAAAAAACAGAAAATTTGCGACCGGATTTGATTTTGATGGACATCCAAATGCCGATTATGAATGGTTACGAATCAACGGCTGCCATCCGAAAATTACCGGATTCAGAACAAATTCCGATCATAGCCTTAACGGCCGGTACTGTTTTGGGTGAAAAAGAAAAATGCATCGAATTCGGTATGAATGACTATATTCCTAAACCTATCGACAAAGAAATGTTGGAAAAAATTATTCGGCAAGTCATGCAACTCAATTAAAACCTAAGCTTATGAAATGGGATAAAAAAGAAAGCGGCAATTTTGAAGACCGCAGAGGCATGTCGGGCGGCGGTAAAGCAGTATTGGGTGGCGGAATAATCGGTATTATTGTTTTATTGCTAAATATGTTTGGAGGCGAAACCGGACAAACTATCGGCACTATTATCGAACAAACACAAGGCAGTCAAACCCAAACCGAAGCTACACAAACCCGTGAACTTTCGGCAGAAGAAAAAGAATTAGGCGATTTTGCTGAATCGTGTTTTGTGTACAACACTGAAACTTGGACTACTATTTTTGAAGAGAACAATATGGATTTTCAAGAACCGCGTATGGTACTTTTTGATGATGGCGTAGATACCGCATGCGGAAGCGCTACTTCAGCGGCCGGCCCTTTTTACTGTCCGAGCGATATGAAAATCTACATGGATTTGCGCTTCTTTGAAGAACTGAAAAACCGCTTTGGCGCTAAAGGCGGTGATTTTGCCATTGCTTATGTTATTGCCCACGAAATGGGACATCATTTGCAAACCATTTTGGGAACTTCCGGAAAAGTACGCCAATTACAAGAGGGAAAAAGTGAGAAAGAAGCCAATAAACTTTCAGTTTGCTTAGAGCTGCAAGCCGACTTTTATGCGGGTGTTTGGGCACATTACAATAAAAATCTCTTAGAAGCAGGCGATATAGAAGAAGCCTTGAGCGCCGCCAATGCAGTAGGCGACGACGCTATACAAAGTAAAATGCAAGGCCATGTAACACCGGATAGTTTTACGCATGGCACGTCTGAACAACGCATGTATTGGTTTAAAAAAGGATACACCTCGGGCGATATTAAACAAGGCGATACTTTCTCAGCTTTGTTAGATTAAAAAAAAGCAATTTTTACCGGTAAAAATCACAAATCAAAAAATAAAACTCCGGTTTGTTGCATTAATCACAAATCGTGTTCAAGCCACTGATTTTTAAGGACAATTTCAATGAATTTTGAGGTTGTCTTTTTTAATTTTGTTTGGCAAAAAATTGAATAAAATGAAAGTAGGCATCCACAGTATTGCATTTGATATTCCACAATTATATTTACCGATAAACACCTTAGCCGAAGCCAGAAATATTGAGGCTGACAAACTGATTAAAGGATTAGGATTACTAAAAATGAGCTTTCCTGATGTACACCAAGATGTGGTAACTATGGCTTCTAATGCGGCTTTGAAACTCATCCGTCAGGAAAATATTAAGCCAAATGAAATCAGCCGAATTTATGTAGGTACCGAAAGTGGCGTAGACAGTTCTAAACCCGTTGGCTCCTACGTTTTGTCTAATTTAGAAAGCGTTTTGGGAGCAGGCAGCTTCAGAAATTGCGATGCTGTCGATTTGACATTTGCGTGTATCGGTGCCGTAGATGCCTTGCAGAATTGTTTGGATTACATTCGCCTAAATCCTACCAAGAAAGCCATTGTTATTGCTTCTGATAATGCTAAATACGATTTGAACTCAACCGGAGAATACACCCAAGGTGCCGGTGCTGTAGCGATGTTGGTTACTGAAAACCCTAACATCCTGAGTTTTTCAAAGGCTGTTGGAGTAGCCACTGAAGGCGTATTCGACTTCTTTAAACCGCGACGAACTATTAGTAAATCAACTATAACGGCATCTGACGAAAATCCGGAATGGCTAGGCGTATTGGAAAATGAAATTGCGATTTACAAAGAGCAACCGGTTTTCGACGGACAATATTCCAACCAATGTTACATCAATCGTATCACGGAAGCCTACGAACACTTTAAAACAGAGAGTGAACAACAAGGAAAGATTTACGAAAATTGGACCAACATCCTCATGCACCTTCCCTACTGTTTTCAAGGCAGAAGAACCTTTATTGAAATATTTGCTAAAGAAAATCCGGAATTGTTAGCCGCACAAACCGGCGAAACGGAAAAGGATAAAGTAAAAGCGTTGGCTAAAAGTGAAGAATACCTCAACTTGGTAAAAACAAAAATCCAACCTTCCGAAATAGCTTCCGGGCAAGTGGGTAACATCTACACCGGTTCGATTTTCTTAGGAATGTTATCTACTTTGTGCTATCATTTCCAACAAAAAGCAGAATTAGTCCATCACAAATTAGGATTTATAGCTTACGGCAGCGGTTCCAAATCCAAAGTATTCGAAGCGGAAGTTGAAAGTGAATGGCAATCAGCTATCGCTAAAATAAATCTCTTTGAAACGCTGGAAGCTTGTCAAGCGATAGAATTCTCAACTTATGAAAAACTCCATAAAAAGGAATTGAAAACCTCAGTGATACAACCAAGTAAAGAATTTTATTTGGACGGAATTGAAAAAGACAATCCGGTATTAGTTGGTGCTAGATATTATAAATACGCCAACTAAGTCAGCGAAGCTTTGTCTTATCCTAGCCAACCATCTCTATCCAAACTGCGGTACTGAATAGCCTCTGCTATGTGATTGGATTTTACTACTACTGAGGCTTCTAAATCAGCAATAGTTCTAGAGACTTTTAAAATGCGATCATACGCCCTAGCCGACAAATTCAATCGCTCCATGGCTGTTTTTAATAATTGTAACGAACTATCATCCAACGCGCAATAGGTTCGAATTTGTTTCGTCGTCATTTGTGCGTTGTAGTGAATAGAGGCATATTGCTCAAATCGCTTGGACTGAATTTCACGGGCTTTGGTTACTCGTTCCCGAATCAAAACACTGCTTTCAGCCGGACGGGTTTCGGTGAGTTTTTCAAACGGTACGGGTGTCACTTCAATATGAATGTCAATTCGGTCTAATAACGGTCCGGATATCTTACTCAAATACCGTTGCATTTCGGCAGGAGAAGAACTAACCGGCGCATCAGGATCGTTAAAATAACCACCCGGACTCGGATTCATACTGGCTACCAACATAAAAGACGAAGGATAGGTTATGGTGAATTTGGCTCGGGAAATCGTTACTTCTCGGTCTTCTAACGGTTGTCGCATCACTTCCAAAACTTCTCTTTTAAACTCAGGCAACTCATCTAAAAACAAGACGCCGTTGTGCGCTAAAGAAATTTCACCCGGTTGCGGATAACTGCCGCCGCCTACTAAAGAGACCGAACTCGCCGTATGATGCGGACTCCGAAAAGGGCGTTGGTTCAACAATCCTACATCTTTTATTTTCCCTGCTACACTGTGGATTTTGGTGGTTTCCAAAGCCTCATTTAATGTCATTGGCGGTAAAATACTCGGCAATCGTTTGGCCAACATGGTTTTTCCCGAACCCGGCGGTCCGATGAGAATGATATTATGCCCACCCGCCGCCGCAATTTCCATACAACGTTTGATACTTTCTTGTCCTTTGACGTCAGCAAAGTCAAACTCGGGAAAATCTAAAGTCTTATAAAACTCTTCGTGAGTATCAATTTTGGTGGGTTCGAGCGTGCCTTTGCCTTCAAAAAAATCAATGACTTGCAACACATTTTCAATACCGTAAACATCTAAACCGTCTACAATAGCTGCTTCTTTCACATTTTGGATTGGCAGAAAAAAACCTTTAAATCCTTCTTCTTTGGCTTTGATAGCGATAGATAATGCGCCTTTGATGGGTTGCAAACTTCCATCTAACGACAACTCACCCATGATAACATATTGGTCAACTTCTGCCGCATCAATTTGATTGGAAGCCGATAAAATGCCAACCGCCAAGGTCAAATCGTAAGCTGAACCTTCCTTTCGCAAATCGGCAGGTGCTAAATTGACCGTAATCTTCTTTCCGGGAAATTCGTAGCCGTTGTTTTTCAGAGCCGCGGCTATTCGGTAACTACTTTCTTTAATGGCATTATCGGGCAAACCTACCAAATGGTAACCGATTCCTTTATCGATATTGACTTCTACCGTAATGGTTGTGGCTTCTACTCCAAAAACAGCGCTTCCAAAAACTTTTACCAACATATCTTACAATTTTTAAAAATAAAAATAGTAAAATAATTACAATAAAATATTATTTTGTAAGAATTAAGAAATTTAAGGCAGATTGTCGCTCATCAACTCGCTTTTGTTTTTAGCGTAGTCATAACCTTTATGCCACCAATCTTTCATTTTGTCTTTATTAAAAATCAGCGCATTATCCGTTAATTGTGTTGGAGTGTAATATAAGTTAAGCTTGGCATCTTTGTTTTTGGCTGCTAATTTACCAATGGTAATATCGTGTTTTTCGACTTGTGTCAGCAACGTTTGAAACAAATCAATCATTAATGAAAACGGATTGCGACCAATCTCTTTTGGGTGAGTTTGTACTTCGGTTTCCAATATAATGACATCAACTTCAGTAGCACCGCGCTTAATCGCTTCTCGGATCGGCACCAAACTCGAAAATCCGCCATCACCGTATTCAAAACCGTTTTTAGTCACCAAAGACATGAACGGAATATAATTACAAGAAATCCAAATCCACTCACAAAACTCGTCGTAATCGAAATCTTTAATCGACTTATATTCGACTTCGTTTTTGGATAAATTTGTCACTGTTACTACGACTTCGCAGGCAGTTGATTTGAGCAACGTGAATTCGGCCAAAGTAAAATTCTCTTTGATGTATTCTAACAATTTATGACTTTCCCCAAAAGTTCTTTTGCCTTTGACAAATTGTTTGATGACATTCCAGTGGTTGATGGAAACGGTTTCGTTGGGCGTATTTTTGTTTTTAACCACAAACGGACTAACGTCAAAAATACTCCGCATATTCACATTAGAATAGATGTTGTAAATCTTATTGACTTCGCCCAATGCCAGATGCGGAATCAGTAAACTTCCGGTAGAACTTCCTATGAGAATGTCGTATTCACAGCCATTTTCCTGCATCAAATACTGAGCAACGCCACCGGCAAATGCACCTTTGCTTCCGCCTCCGGAAATGACTAGCGCTCTCATGACTTCTCGCTTAACAATTTTTGCAATTGGACAGCTTCGTTTTCGGGTAAAGAAGGTAACATCGATTGGAACAAATCAGCATAACCTTCTTTTTTGAGCAATTGTCGAATTTTATCCCGACCAAACTTGCTGAACTGCCATTTGTGATGTACCGTTGCATTGACCAGATTTTTCAATACCGCTGAATCTTTCGGATTGATTGATAAGACATTAGTAATAGCATTTTGGCGAACCGAACTTTCGAAAGTCGGCGCTGTATAGGCTACTAATTCTGCATACAACGACTCATTATTTTGATTATCTGCTGAAAGTAAGGCAAAAGTCAGGTACATAATGCGTAAACTTTTGTCGTTGCCGCCTATCCAATATTTTGCTTTTTCCAGATATTTGGGCTGATTTTCAGGAAAAGTTTTCCAAAGCGTCATAAAGGCAATTTCTCGGGTATCATATGACACATCACCTAATAAAGTTTCATACGCCGATTGGAATGAAAGCGGTATTTCTCCAACAAACTCAGCCACGGCCTGACGCACTTTGATGTCATTGGTTTGCAAAGCCAAAGTCAACAACTCTGATTTCTCGGCAAAAGGTACTTCTTTCAGTTGGTATATAATTTCGGTTTTAATCGGATAAAAAACATCGGATTGCAATACTTCAAGAAACTTTGATTTGTTTTCTGCCACCGTCTTTTTTCGCAACTGTTGGATTTCGAATAGTTGTTGCATAAACGGACTTTTCCGCAATAATACGTTGACTTCTTCAGTTTGAAAATGATAGTCTTCCAGCCAGTTTTTCTTGAACTTTTGAGTGTCGAAAGTCGGCGCTACTTTTTTGATTTCAGCCAGAAAATCATCAGTTTCAACATTCTTGAATCGGTACTTTTTCAAATACGATTTGACGGCTTTCTGAAATAATTTCGGTCCGATGGCTTCTCGAATAGTATGCAACGCCCAAGCACCTTTTTGGTAAAACGACAACGAACTCGCTTTTTCGTTCAGCACCGGAATCGTATCGGTTTTGGCAGCATTGCGCAATTGCAAAGACGTTCGGTACAATTGGTGGTAAAAATAATCCTCTCCGAAAACCTCACGCTCGGCCAATAACGCATAATAGGTAGCAAATCCTTCCTGTAACCAATGGTGCTTCCCTGAGGTAGCCGTAACCACATCGCCAAACCATTGGTGCGCCAACTCGTGAGCGTTTACATTCACGTAATTTCGGTCGTTAAATCCAATATCGTCTACCACGTAATCTTGGGCAAAAATGGTACACGAGGTGTTTTCCATACCGGCATACAAAAAGTCTTCCACCGGAATTTGCTTGTACACTTGCCACGGATATTTGAATCCGATTTCTTTTTCCAAATAATCAAAGATGCGCTTCGAATGGCGGTAAGTAGCGTCAAACTTAGCGGTGTCTTTAGGTTGAATAAAAAACTGCAACGGCAAACCCGATTTTGAAGCAATGACTTTGTTCCTGAAATCGCCTATCACAAGTGCCAACAGATAAGAACTCATAGGTTTTTGCATTTCGTAAAACCACGACTTAAATTGTTGGTCTAACGGCATACTCTTTTGAAGCACACCGTTAGCAATAGCTATAAAATTGTTTGGGCTGATGACTTGAAGATTAAAAACGACTTTCTCATTCACATCGTCAAAGCTCGGCATCCAATGACTGGTGTATTTTCCTTGTCCTTGTGTCCAAATCTGTGCAGTTTCGCCTTGTCCGGTGAAATACATGGTTTGTTTAGGAGAAGCTTTATAGCTGAAACTAACCCAGTTTTTGCCCTTATTAAAACCTTCAAAAAGCAATAATTCCTTTTTGTTATTTTTAAAATTGACCGGTTTATTGTTAATCTTAACCTCAGAAAAACGCATGTCTTTAGCATCAATTCGGATAGTATCAATAGGCTGCAAAACCTCAAAGTGATACACGACAGCGCCTACTACCCTCTTCAAATGATAATCGGGTGCTACGATAGAATTACATTTAGTGAAGTCGACTTTCACTGATTGTTGCGACCAAGAAAGAAATGAAAAAAGGAATAGTAAATATTTCATTATAAGCTGTTTCTGTTCTTCTTAACTGATTTTATCTTTCCACTTGGCAATGGGTTTTTCAATGATTATCCAAGATAAATAACTCACCAAAATCACAAAACCCGTTTGGATGACAAATTCAATGTAGGAGAATTGTCCTCGAGTAGCCGGCGTTTCAATGTGCAAACGGGAGAGCACTGCGGTCCAATACCTCGGAAAAACATTGTGGTATAAATATACTCCATAACTGATTAACCCGATAAAACTTAACATTTTGTTTTCTAAAATTCGGGTGACCAAAAAACTCTCTTGGTGAAAACGACAATAGGCAATTAGAGCGACGGCGATTATGGAAACCAACAATCGGTCGGAGAAAACCGGTAACGCTACCACAAAATAGTGTATAAAAATCAAGAGCAAAGAAACTACTGCTAACACATTGACTGTTGTAACAAAAGTCGGTTGCCATTCAGGACGCTTTAATTCGACATAAGCTAACAAAGCGCCTATACCGAAGGCATTTACACAAGAAATCGTCAGTACATAAGTAATTCCATCGAAAAATAATGGAGAAAATGTGCCTATTACAATAGTAGCGATTAACAACGTTAGAAGTCGTTTTCTGAAAAGTACCAAGACCAAAAACGGCCAAACCAAATAGAACTGTTCTTCTACTGCCAGCGACCACAAATGGGCCAAACAGCCAAACCATTTGCCTTCGAAATACACTAAGAAATTAGAGCCATAAAAAAAATACCAAAGAAAATTATCACGAAAGCTATTGCCTACAATCCCGTCGTTGATGTACAACACCAACAAGAGTAAATAGTAAATCGGGAAAATGCGCAAACTTCGTCGGATGACAAAACTCTTGATGAGCGTAAAAGCGGAAGCGGAATTAGCGTCAATCTTACTAACGCCATTGAGCAAAATCCGAGAAATTAAATAACCGCTCAACACAAAGAAAATGTCTACCCCAAAATGGCCAATCGGCATGATTTTCAAAAAATGATCAGCCGGAAATCGATGATAAACAATAACCATCAAAACCGCAATAGCTCTTATTCCGTTGAGACCGGAGATGTATTTTGTCATATAAATGGAATTCCGTTTTACTGTTGTAAATAACGAAAAATATTCGTCAAATTCATAATGAATCGAAAATGAAATTTCAGATAATGTATTTTTGAACTATCTTCGCTAAGGCTTTGCTAAACCAATTATATGTCGGTTAACCTTCTTCAAACTCCTATCGAATACCTAAAAGGCGTCGGACCGCAACGAGGCGAATTGTTGCGCAAAGAGTTGGG
>JBEBBH010000290.1:0-2531 GCA_041158485.1 Bacteroidota bacterium
ACGCTTGGGCCATTGCTAAACCCTATTCCTGCTCTCGTTAGTCGCTTTACTTTTTTTGATCAAAAAAGCAAGAGCTGCGACAATAACGAAATCAGGGCTAAAAAACAAACTAAAGGCATGAAAAGACTCGTCTTACTTACTTTCCTAATTTTTTCTGCAAACTTGGTTATTGGCCAAGTAACCCGAGGCAAAGCCGAACGGAACGAAGTTAAAGGTATTGTTGTAGACGAAAACAACAAACCGATTCCGTATGTGAATATTTGGATTGAAAATGAAAATATCGGCACTACTTCAGAAGAAGACGGAACCTTCACTTTACCAGTTTCGGAAACTAAGAGAATTTGTTTCTCGGCATTGGGTTATGAGTCTAAAATCGTGCCGGCAACAATGGTAAAATCGGTTGTATTGTATCCAAAAACATTGGAATTAAATGAAGTGGTAATCGAAATAAGAAAAGGAACACAAGAGACAGTAATTGGCGATTTTTCAGGTATAAAATTAAATTCAGGAGTCACCAACACCGGACAAGATAATGTGCATGTTTGGGCAAAATTCATCAGATACAATGAGAAAATAAAAGCACATCCTTTTATGGAATCAATTGAATTTGTTACCCATTCAAAACTGAAGAATGCTTTGTTGAGAATTAGGATTTTCAATGTTAATGAAGAGGGTTTTCCAATAGGAGATGAGGTTGAAGAAGATATTTTAGTATCCATTAAAAAAGGGGAGAAGAATAATATTGTTGACTTAGCAAAATACAACATTAAAATTCCGAAAGAAGGAATTATGATTGGATTCGAATATTTGAAATTGGAACAAAACAAATATGAATATGATTATATCATTGAAGGGGAAAAGGAAAGTCAAAAAAGATTTAGATACGAGCCATCAATTAAAGGATTTTACCCCGGAGACAAAACACTTATGATATTAAACCGCGATGGAAGTTCTCGTTCTGCCGGAAATGGAAACATTGAAATTGCTTTAAAAATCAAACTATCCAATTAAATGAAATCACTCTTTTTCCTATTGTGTTTTTTCCAGCTTTCCGCCCAAGTAACCCGAGGCGAAGCCGAACGGAACGAAGTTAAAGGCGTTGTTGTAGACGAAAACAACAAACCGATTCCGTATGTGAATATTTGGCTCGCCAATGGTAATTTGGCTACTACCGCTGAAGCTGACGGCTCTTTTGTTTTAGAGATTAAAACACAGGAACAAGAGTTGCTTTTTTCGGCTTTGGGCTATGAATCTAAAGCCCTAAAAGCAAGCGAAACATCACGCGTAGTGCTAATTTCTATTGCTATTCCGCTTTCGGAGATTGTGATTGGTAAACCGAAAGAGAGTCAGCAAAAAGAACTGGGGTATTACCAATCCGGCGGTTTCAGATACCATCAAAACTACTTTATCCATGCGGTATATTTTGATTTGGCCGAAAAGGACAGAACTTTTTATCCGTATCTCAAAGAAATCAAATTCAGAACAGATTCTGAAACGGAAAATGCTAAGATTAAAGTGTATCTTGTGAATTGCCAACCCGACGGTTCTCCGGGCGAAGAAAAACTCACCGAGGAATTGATAGTGGCAGTCAAAAAAGGCAATAGAAAAAACCTGATTGATTTGTCGGAACAACTAGTGAAGATTCCCGAAAACGGATTTTTCATCGTTTTTGAAAAACTGAAGATCGAGGAAAACAAGCATTACATCACTTATAATTTTAAAGATAAAAACGGTACAAAAACAACTCAAAAAGGTCTTTCTTACCAACCGGAACTATTGCTCACTCCGTTTGAGGATGCCAACGCTTGGTTTAAAGAAAGACAAAACCAATGGGCAAAATCAGCCAAAGTGTTACTGGATAAACCCAACAGTTACGAAAACCTGCTGATGAAAAAATACCACAATAAATACTTGTTACCCGCCGTTAATATTACCATTACCAATTAAGATGAAAACAAACTTTCTACTTTTTATTTTTCTGCCGTTTTTGACCGTTGCTCAAATTCGTGGCGTCGTCAAAGACAGCCTTACCGGCCAACCCATTGCTTATGTGAACATTTGGGTCGAGAACGAAAATGTGGCCACAACCTCAGAAGAAGACGGTACTTTTTCGATAGCGGTGAATAAAGACAAAAACCTTATTTTTTCGGCGTTGGGTTATGAAAAGAAAACGCTCAAAGCAGCTCAAGTTGGCCAAGTATTACTTTTTTCGAAAGCCTTTGCTTTGGATGAAGTTGTGATTTCCAACAGTATCGGCACCAAACAAAACGTAATCGGTTTAACCGAAAATACTGTCGCTCAAGCCTTTGATAACGGTCCGAGAATCGACGTGAAGTTTTTCCCTTACCAAGCTGAATACAAAAAAACGCCTTACCTCAAAAGAGTAACGGTTTACACTGATAGTAGAATTGAAGACGCCACTGTAAAACTTCATTTTTACAAAGTCGACGCCAATGGTTATCCGGGCGATGAATTGTTGCAGAAAGAACTCATAGTAAAGGTTAAAAACGGGACTAAAATCAATAAAATTG
>JBEBBH010000291.1:0-3953 GCA_041158485.1 Bacteroidota bacterium
TATGCGGTGTCAACGAAATTTTCGGATGCATCAATATCTGAATTTCAGGCGTAGGTTCTTTTTCAAACACATCCAAACCGGCAAATAATACTTTTTCACTGTCTAAAGCTTCTACCAAAGCCACTTCATCAATCACACCGCCACGAGCACAGTTCACGATGCCAACACCGTCTTTCATCATCGCTAATTCTTCTTTTCCAATCACGTAACCTTCTTGAGCCGGAACGTGAAGCGTAATAAAATCGGCATGTTTGAACACTTCTTCTAAAGGTTCAGTCTCAAATTCAACGTTGATAAACTGACCGTTATAAAAATCGACTTTCACTTCGGCTTTGTCTACAAATTTATCGGCTGCAATCACTTTCATGCCCAAACCTAAAGCCATTTTAGCTACGGCTTGCCCAATGCGTCCAAATCCAATAATCCCCAATGTTTTCCCACGCAATTCAATGCCGTTTGCATAGGCTTTTTTCAAACCTTCAAAGTTGGAATCGCCTTCTAAAGGCATATTTCGGTTCGAATCGTGTAAAAAACGAACACCGGTAAACAAATGCGCAAACACCAATTCGGCCACACTTTCCGATGAAGAAGCCGGCGTATTGATCACATGTATGCCTTTAGAACGAGCATAAGCCACGTCTATATTGTCCATACCAACACCGCCGCGACCAATAATTTTTAATCCCGGACACGTATCAATAATGTCTTTTCTAACTTTAGTTGCACTGCGGACTAAAACCACCGAAATGTCATTAGTATTCACATAATTGGCCACTTGTTCTTGGGCCACTTTGGTGGTAATCACTTCAAATCCGCCTTTTTCTAAAGCTTCAATCCCGCTTTTTGAAATTCCGTCGTTGGCTAATACTTTCATTATTTTTGTTGTATGTTATAAGTTGTATGTTGTTTTTTTGTGAAGCTTAATCCGGCTTTTCGTTTCAATCTTTTTGTTTTTAAAGAAAAAACAAAAAGGATTTCCACTCCAATCCGGGCTAGGGCTATTGTGTTAACTGCGATTGGTTGCTGTAAACTGATTCAAACTCTTTCATCACATCGACCAACACCTGAACGCTTTCCAGCGGCAACGCATTGTACATCGAAGCGCGATAGCCGCCCACAGAACGATGTCCGGTAATGCCGGAAATGCCGGCTGCTTTCCACATTTTATCAAAGGATTCCTGTAGCTCCGGATTTTCCAATAAGAAAGTGGCATTCATAAAACTTCTGTCGGCCACCGCAGCAGTTCCTTTAAACATGGTATTTCTGTCAATTTCACTGTAAAGTAGGTTGGCTTTTGCTTCGTTTACTTTTTCAATAGCGGCAATACCACCTTGGTTTTTCAACCATTGCAAAGTTAATAGGCAAGTATATACTGCAAAAACCGAGGGTGTATTGTACATGCTTTCGGCTTTAATGTGCTTTTGATAGTCTAATATACTTGGAATCGCACGACCGGTTTTGCCTAATATCTCTTCTTTGACTACAACCAATGTTGTTCCGGCAGCACCCATATTTTTTTGCGCTCCGGCATATATCAAGTCAAATTGAGAGAAATCTAAAGTGCGCGAAAAAATGTCTGAACTCATATCGCAAACCACCGGAACAGTCGTTTTAGGAAACGATTTCATTTGTGTTCCGAATATGGTATTGTTGCTCGTACAGTGGAAATAATCTGCGTCAGTCGGGATATTATAATCCGTCGGAATGTGATTGTAATTTTGAGCTGCAGAAGAGGCAACAACTATCGTTTCGCCAAACAATTTGGCTTCTTTGATGGCGTTGTTTGCCCAAGTTCCGGTATCCAGATAAGCCGCTTTGCCATCCGTTTTCATCAAATTGTAAGGCACCATCAAGAATTCTAAACTGGCACCGCCTTGTAAAAATAAGACTTGATAACCTTTGCCTTCTAATCCTAACAATTCCAAAACCAAGGCTCTGGCTTCATCCATAACGGCTACAAAATCTTTACTGCGATGCGAAATTTCTAAAATGGACAAACCGGACTGGTTAAAGTCTAAAACGGCTTGAGCCGATTTTTCAAAAACTTCTTGAGGTAAAATACATGGTCCGGCGCTGTAGTTGTGTTTTTTCATAATAGCATTTCCAAAAATTAAAGCGCAAATTTCGGAAATAGGGCTAAAAAAAGGGGGTGAAATTCGGTAATAATAAGGGTATGTTATTAACGAAATCGTTTTAGTTGATAATTACTCAAAAACTATTGTTTGATTATTTTCCTTGTGATTATTTCATTGTTATCAAATGAAATTTTAAAAAAATAAGCGCCTTTAGTTAAATTCGTTAAATTAATTGATTCAAAGTTAGATTCAATAGTAGCCACTTTTTTTCCGTCAATTTGAAAAATAGATACGCTTTCTATTTTATCAATAAAATCATTTTCTATGTGTAAAATGTCCTTTGTTGGATTGGGATAAAAATAAAATGCACTCAAAAAATTATCTTCTAAACTCAAAGTTGTGTCTACATAGTAAGCTCTTCCGGTTTGTGAAGGACCGGGGCTATATTCACCGGGACATCCTATGATCAACTTATCACCTTCTAACGCCATTGAAGAGCCGAAAAAATCGTCAACCTGAGCATTAGTTTCATTACTATAGATTGGTGTTTGACTCGTCCATACACCATTATTTTTTTTGTAGTGTAGCAATGCAAATTTCCTGCTCATCTGAAGCATATAAGCGTTGGAACCTAAAAATAGAGACTCATTATTTACAACAATTTCATCATATATTTGGTCGTTTAAAGGTATTTGAAATGAGGAATTTAAAATCCAATCATTGTTGCTGAAATCATAAATTGATACTAAACCGGACGCATCATCTAAAATGTACAATTGGGAATTATATAATTTATAGCTGAATATTTGATTTGGACTATAATCAAAAGTACTTTGATAATTCCAAAGATTATTTACCAAATTAAAATTATAGATTTTAGTACTATTATTTCCGCTAAAGTGACCTGAAGAAATTAATAACTGATTATTAGAAACTTCAATTTTTGTTCCCAAATCGGTTTCGTTTACTACTGACAACGTTTGTGATAAGGTCCAAACGCTATTCAATAAATCAAACACGTAAACATTATTTTTGGATGAGATATATAACCTGTTATCGAATAATTTTACACAACGTCCGAAAGTATCATTATTGGTATTATTTATAGATGTTATTTTTTGATGGGACTGATAATTTCCATTTATTTTTCTGTAAAGATAAACAGCTCCCAAGTTTGAATTATTTGCCCCTTGGTTTGGTGCGCCAATAGCAATTTTATCATTCTCTTTAGAAATTGAGCTTCCAAACCTATCCGGACCGTTTACATCTGACTCGATTAATACATCAGTTTGTATTAAACTATTATTATTAAAGTCAAATACATAAACTTTACCAAGTTGATTAAAGGAGTTATTAAAGCCACTTGATACCACTACTTCATTGTTGTTAATATCGACTTTCCTACCAAAATAATTTCCACTTGCACCAAAAGTTGGGTAAAACGAATTCACTTGTAATTGTGAAAAAACAAGTTGTGAAAATAGTAGTAGGCAAATGTTTTTCATAAAAAATTGATTTTAAACCAAATATAAATAAAACATTTACATTAAAGTAAGAAAAAACTATAATTTAATCAAAAACTGCAAAGTATCTACGTTATCCGCATAATCCCAAAGCTCCGGTTGTTGGGTTTTGCCAAACGGAATACTGTTAGGTGTTAAACCCTTGGAAACTAAACACTGAATTTGGTCTTTGTCATTTTCCAATCGCTGTTTTACGGCATCTAAATCTTCATAGTATTCGTAAAAAACAGAAGCAATAGGCGAGGCGTAGCTGCTGTCTTCTTTTAAAGTCAGGAATTCGTTATCGAGTAATTTAAAGTTACTCATCAGGAAAACCGCTTTGTTATAGTCGTAATTGTTAGAATATTTCTCGTAA
>JBEBBH010000292.1:0-3372 GCA_041158485.1 Bacteroidota bacterium
AATGGGACGTTATGCTTTTGTGATTTTAATGATTCTGATTTCCACTTCACTATTATTTAAATTTGGTATCAAACGCGATTCACGACGTTCATTCATCTCCATCGGCTCGGTTTTCACAACAATTTTGATTATTCTTTCGTCGTACACTTTTGGAATTTGGGTAATCAAATTCTCCAAATACAACGAATTATACGGTTCCATCGGAACGCTGTTGGTGATTATGTTTTACATTTGGATCAACTGTATGATATTGCTGTTAGGCTTCGATTTGAATGCCTCGATTAATAAAATTAAACGCCAAAAAGAAAAAGAATTAGAAACCAATCCATAGGCTTTTTTTTAAACGCAATTCCTGCCATACGCTCTACTTCGTACCGCTGCTGTCAGGGTTAAAACTCAAACTATTCGCCTTTTTTTAAACGTTATATATGTCTTTTTTTGTTGAAGTTATCATTCCGCTTTCTTTGCCCAAAACCTTTACGTACAGGGTTTCGGAAGCCGAATTTCAATACATTCAAAAAGGGATGCGAATAGCCGTGCCGTTTGGTAAAAACAAAATCTATACGGCTTTGGCAGTCGACTTGCATCAAAACGCTCCGACACTCTACGAAGCCAAAGAGATTCATCAAATTTTAGACGAGCAACCCATCGTAAACGAATTCCAAATCAACCATTGGTTTTGGATTGCATCTTATTATATGTGCAACATTGGCGATGTGTATCGTGGCGCTTTGCCTTCGGCTTTGTTGCTGGAAAGTGAAACCATCATTTCCCAACAAAAAGATACGGTAATCAACGAAAGCGAGCTTTCCGACGATGAATTTTTAATCTACGAAGCCTTGCAACACCAAAGCTCGTTGAAAGTGCAAAACATTATGGATATACTCAATAAGAAGTCGGTTTTGCCCGTCATTCAAAAGCTTATCCATAAAAATATCATCACCTTAGAAGAAGAAATTCAGGAAGTTTACAAGCCAAAACTCACGCGTTACATTCGGTTGCATGCGCACTACCAATCCGAAGAAAATTTGATTGCTTTGTTGGATACTTTTAACAAAAACGCAGGCAAACAAAAAGAATTGGTGCTGCAGTATTTCCAACTCCAAGCCCAAGAACGCAAGCCTATTTCGGTCAAACAACTCACCGAAACAGCCAATATCTCTGCTGCCGTTATCAAAGCTTTGGTAGATAAAGGTATTTTTGAAACCTATTACATACAGGAAGACCGCGTTAATTTTGCCCAAAACCAAAACCAAAACCAACTCGCCTTAAGCGAAGCCCAACAAAAAGCACACGATGAAATTGTAAATACGTTTGCCGGTAAAGACATTTGTTTGTTGCACGGCGTGACTTCCAGTGGTAAAACCGAAATTTACACCAAACTCATCGAGCACTACATAGCGCAAGGCAAACAAGTATTGTATTTACTACCCGAAATTGCTTTAACCACGCAATTGGTTTCGCGTTTGACCAAACATTTCGGGAATAAAGTCGCCGTTTTCCATTCTAAATACAGCAATAACGAAAGGGTAGAAGTGTGGCAAAACGTACTGCAACAATCGGAGAAAGCGCAAATTGTTATTGGTGCGCGTTCTGCTTTGTTTTTGCCATTTTCAAATTTAGGTCTAATCATCGTTGATGAAGAACATGAGCCGACTTTCAAGCAACAAGATCCGGCACCGCGCTATCACGCTCGTGATGCCGCTATTGTCTTGGCTAATGCACATCAATCGAAAGTCTTGTTAGGTTCAGCTACACCAAGCATTGAGACGTATTACAATGCCACTTCGGGTAAATTTGGTTTGGTTGTGTTGAAAGAACGTTTCGGCAAAGTACAAATGCCTGAAATAGAATTGGTGGATTTGAAGGACAGTTATTTCCGCAAAAGAATGAAAGGACATTTTAGTCTGACACTCATCGAACAAATCACCGAAGCTTTTGCCAATAAAGAACAAGTTATTCTATTTCAAAATCGTCGTGGCTTTTCACCGGTATTGGAATGTTTAACTTGTGGTCATGTACCGCAATGTCCGCAATGCGATGTGAGTTTAACGTACCACAAATACAAAAACCAATTGCGATGTCACTATTGTGGTTACAATATGGCTAAGCCAACTAATTGCCACTCTTGTTCGAGTGTCGATTTAGAAACCAAAGGTTTTGGTACGGAACAAATCGAATTGGAATTGGCTGAATTGTTTCCCAACAAAAATATCAAGCGCATGGACCAAGATACCACGCGCGGTAAATACAGTTTCGAAAAAATCATTGACGGCTTTAAGAATCGGGAAATTGATGTGTTGGTTGGTACCCAAATGTTGGCCAAAGGTTTGGATTTCGACAATGTTTCCTTAGTTGGTATCATGAATGCCGATAATATGTTGTACCATCCTGATTTTAGAGCTTTTGAAAGAAGTTATCAAATGATGACACAAGTCGCCGGACGTTCCGGGCGTAGCGAAAAACGTGGAAAAGTGGTGATACAAACCTATAATCCGTTGCACAATATTATTCAGCAAGTCACGCACCACGATTATGAAGGCATGTACAAAGAGCAATTGTACGAGCGAAAAATTTATTATTATCCGCCATTTTACCGTTTGATTCGTTTAACCTTAAAACACCGTGATTTCGAAAAATTGAAAGAAGGTTCTATGTGGCTGTATCAGGTGTTAAAACAAAACTTATCGATTCCTGTTTTAGGTCCGGAAGAACCAGCGGTGAGTCGCATTCGCAATGAATACATTCGGACTATAATGGTCAAAATTCCGAGCGATGCGTCATTGCAAGGCACAAAAAAAACTATCCAGAAAGTACTGAATAGTTTTGAAGTGGTAGCGCAATACAGAACCATAAAGGTAACTGTAAACGTTGATTTTTATTGAGTAAATCTAAGCAATAGCTAACGCTTTAATTAAATCTTCTTTCTTGTTGCGACTCAACGGGATTTTAGTCATTCCGATTTCAGCAAACTTACTATTGAAGCGTTCTACTTTGTCTATATTAATAATATAGGACTTGTGTACGCGAATGAATTTTTCTTTCGATAAATCTTGCTCGAACGATTTCATCGTAGAAAGTACCAGGTTACTGTCGTCTTCCGTAACTACTTTTACATAATCACCGTAAGCTTCAATCCATTTAATCTTATTAGTGTAAACCTTTAGTTTTTTCAGGTTACTTTTAATAAAGATGTGTTCACCTTCTTCTTCCTGGTTTTCTTTTTTAAGCATGTGGAATTCCATAGCTCTTCGAACGGAAGCATTGAAACGATCTAATGCGATAGGCTTTTGTAGGTAATCTGTAGCGTCATAATCAAACGCTTTCATAGCATATTCCGCCTTTGACGTGATAAAAATAATTTGGGGTTTT
>JBEBBH010000293.1:0-10720 GCA_041158485.1 Bacteroidota bacterium
GTTTAAAGGTTGTTAATTAGTAGTTTTTTTGAGTTTGTTTAGAAGAAATAAGGAGCTTTTGTGCAAGGCTCCTTATTTTTTTTGTAGTGGACTGATGATTTGTACGTTTTGAAAGGTGATGGCACCTTTTACAACTCCGGATATAGTATTTCGTAGTGCATCAATGATATGAATCTTCAATTCATTTTTCGGATAAATCAAACTGACTTCTCTAGCCGGTTTAGGTTCTGTGAAATGTTTTAATTTGGCTTGGTCTTTCTCATTTAAATCTAAAGTATGCAAGTAAGGCAATAGGGTTGTGCCCAATCCTTCATCAGCCAGTTTAATCAGTGTTTCAAAACTACCACTTTGTATTTGAAAATTGTTTTTTTCTTCCGGATTTAAGTTCTTGCACAAGTTCAAAATGCCGTCTCTAAAGCAATGACCATCTTGTAACAACAATATTTCATTCACATTTAAATCACCTACTTCAATTTCTTTTTTGTGAAATGATTGATGATTTTCTGGAATATAAGCCACAAATGGTTCGTAGTATAAAACAACTTCTTTTATTTTATCGTCTTCCAAAGGCGTTACGGCTATGGCTGCATCCAAATGACCGTTTTTTAATTTGGTGATGATTTCCGCCGTATTCAGTTCCTCTATGATTAACTTGACTTTCGGGTATCTTTTGATGAAATTATTCAGGAACATCGGTAGTAAAGTGGGCATCACGGTTGGTATGATGGCCAATCGAAATTCACCCCCGATAAATCCTTTTTGTTGGTCTACTATATCCTGAATTCGGTCGGCTTCGTTGACAATGTTTTTGGATTGGTTTACGATTTTCAAACCTATTTCGGTGAGTTGTATGGGTTTTTTTGTTCTGTCGAAAATTTGAACACCCAATTCTTCCTCAATCTTTTGAATTTGCATACTCAAAGTGGGTTGCGTTACAAAGCACTTTTCGGCAGCCAAGGTGAAATTTTTGTGTTCGGCTACTGCCAATACATATTTTAATTGTGTGATGGTCATTTATAGTAAAATTTGATGCAAAGATAAAAACTATCAATTTAACTTATTAAGATTGATTCTTATATTTTGAGATTTAACTACAAAAAAAACTGCTTGCGATGAGTGAATCAGGACAGTAAATTTGGAATAGCTTATAAGGCATTACAATTTAATTGCTTTTTTTTCTATTCTGACTCTCATAATTCAATTACTTTATTAATTTTACTCCATGAAATTGCTTTCGGGATTTATACTAGTCATTTTTGTTGCTTTTTTGTCAACACCTACTGTAGTAACGTTGATTAAGAAAGGAACCGATGTTTCTGTGTTTTACAGTTTTTCCGAAGAAGAAATTCATAAGGATATCAAAGAAGTGAAATCTTTAAAAACTTGTTTTGACTATCCGTTTACCGAAACCGAACTCCAATCGGATTCTAAAATCATTTCTGAAAATTTATCGCGTCACGACAATGTTGCGGAAGAAATCTTCTCTCCGCCGCCCGAGTTAATTTAGTACTTACGTTTTTTCAATCCTGTTATATCAGGAGGTATTGTATATTAAATTAATGTATTGGAATGACAAAAAAAATCAATCTTTTGGCAAACCTTAAATCTGATTTTGCCTCAGGTTTAGTGGTGTTCTTGGTGGCGTTACCCTTGTGTTTGGGTATTGCCTTGGCGTCGGGTGCGCCGCTTTTTTCAGGTATTATTTCGGGAGTTGTTGGCGGAATTATTGTAGGCTATTTGAGCACCTCACATTTAAGTGTTTCCGGTCCGGCCGCCGGTTTAACAGCTATCGTATTAACAGCTATAACCGATTTGGGCGCTTTCAATATTTTTTTGACTACCGTTTTCATTGCCGGGTTAATTCAGTTGATACTGGGATTTGTAAAAGCCGGTTCTATTTCCAATTTCTTCCCTAATAATGTTATCGAAGGCATGTTGGCAGGTATTGGTGTAATTATCTTTTTAAAACAAATTCCACACGCCTTCGGATACGATAAAGATTTTGAAGGCGATGAATCATTCGCGCAATCCGATGGTCAAAACACCTTCACAGAACTTTTTTCTTTACTCGATCATGTCCAATTAGGATCATTCATTATTACTGCTATTTCGTTGACTATATTGATAGGGTGGAACAAAATAGATTTTTTAAAGCGCATTAAGTTGGTTCCACCGGCCTTAGTTGCCGTTGTTGTAGGTATATTAATCAATGAATTTTTTATTCGAAGTGGTAGTGATTTAGTCATAAGTGGAGAACACTTGGTTATGTTGCCGGTGCCCACTTCCATTGAAGAGTTTCAAAATATTTTTGTTTCCCCGGATTTTTCGGCCTTTACCAATGTCAATGTTTGGATTGTTGGTGCTACCATAGCTGTAGTGGCATCCATAGAAACATTGTTGTGTATCGAAGCAGCTGATAGGATGGATGTTCAAAAGCGATACACAGATACTAATGTAGAATTAAAAGCCCAAGGAATCGGGAACATGATCAGTTCGCTTTTAGGCGGTTTGCCCATGACTTCAGTAGTTGTGAGAACTTCGGCCAATAGTGATGCCGGTGCTAAATCAAAAATGTCCGCGATACTACACGGGTTGCTGTTACTGATAAGTGTTTTAGCGATTCCGATTGTGTTGAATAAAATTCCTTTGGCCACTTTAGCCGCAGTGTTGTTGTTGGTAGGGTATAAATTAGCCAACCCGAAAACAGTGAAGCATTTTTGGAAAAAAGATAAGATTTACCAATTTATTCCTTTTATATTGACTTTTGTGGCAGTGGTGTTTACCGATTTACTCAAAGGTGTTGCGCTGGGAATGATTGTCAACATAGTGTTTGTTTTAATTGGCAACTCGAAAAGAGCGTATCGTTTCCGCAAAGAGGAATACAAAGAAGGCGATGTCATTCACATCGATTTAGCTCAAGAGGTGTCTTTTTTGAATAAATCGGCCATCAAAGCTACGCTGCATCAGATCCCTGAAAATGCTACAGTTATTATTAATGCCACTGACACGGTATACATTGCTCATGATGTATTGGATTTAATCAAAGAGTTTAAAAAAATTAAAGCCAAAGAAATGAATATAAATATTACCTTAGTTGGCTTTAAAAAGGCATACAAGCTGGAGGATTCCGAAGGCAATAAGAATACCGTAACCATAGAGCATCGTTATAATGTACTGAAACGAAAAATGGAGCCGGTGCTTAAACGATAACACTAAACACTTAACCAATAAAACAATGAGCAGCGATTTTTACAGAAAGATTTTAGACAATAATAAAAATTGGGTAGAATCTCAATTAGCCATCGATAAAGAGTATTTTAAAGATTTAGCCAAAGGTCAACAACCGCCTTTACTTTGGATAGGATGTTCCGACAGTCGTGTTCCGGCAAACGAAATTATTGGAGCCAAACCCGGAGAGGTCTTTGTGCACAGAAATATTGCCAATATGGTAATTCACAGCGATATGAACATGTTGAGTGTATTGGATTATGCAGTCAATGTGTTAAAAGTGAAACACGTTATTGTCTGCGGTCACTACGGTTGTGGTGGTGTGAAAGCAGCTATGGGGAATCAATCTATAGGTTTAATTGATAACTGGATTCGTCACATCAAAGATGTGTATCGTTTGCACGAAGAATATTTGAATTCTTTTACTGACGAAGACGAACGCTTTAACAAGTTTGTAGAGGTTAATGTTCAGGAACAAGTATTCGATTTGGCTAAAACTTCCATCGTTCAAGGTGCTTGGCGCAACGGACAAGACTTAACACTTCACGGTTGGACTTACGGTTTGAATTCCGGTTACGTGACCGATTTAGATGTCAATATGAGTTCAAACGGGGATTTAGACGAAGTATATCGCTTGAAATTCTCTAACTAAAACATTATGTATTTAGGATGACGGTCAGATAAATCGGCATTCCAAAAGTGATGTTGAACGGAAAAGTGACCGCCAAAGCCATCGGTAAAAATAAACCCGGATTGGCTTTGGGTGCTACTATTTTCATAGCAGCAGGAACTGCAATGTAGGAAGCACTTGCCGCCAATATAGCTAAGATGAATCGGTTGCCGACTTCCTCAGTTACCCACTGACTTGCTACTGAGGCCATCACACCATTACATAGCGGAATCACAAAGGCAAAAACCATCGGAGACCAACCACTTTTGAAAAACACATCCAATTTTTTTCCACTGATAATGCCCATATCCAACAGAAATATGGCCAAAAATCCTTTGAAAATATCGGTGGTAAAAGGTTTGATGCCCATCGCTTGTTGATCGCTGGCCAAATAGCCAATTACCAAACTTCCCAAGATTAAAAGCACACTACCGTTGGTGAGAGAGTGTCGTATTACCGGACTCAATTTGGCTTTTACGGTCGATTTTTTATCGTACATTCTCATCAAAATCACACCAACTATAATAGCCGGTGCTTCCATCAAAGCCATAATGGCTACCATATGTCCACTGTAATGGTATTTTTGAATATCTAAAAACGATATAGCCGTTACAAAAGTTACCGCACTAACAGAACCATAGGCTGCCGCGATAGCGCCCGAATTTTCAATGCTGAATTTTTGCTTCAAAATAAAGAAACAATAAATCGGAATTACAATCGCCACAAAAACACCAAACAAGGCCGACCAAATAATTTCCATATCAAAATCACTGTGAGCTAACTCTTGACCACCTTTAAATCCAATGGAAAAGAGTAAGTATAAGGAAATGAATTTGGAGGTGTTTTGCGGAATCTCCAAATCGCTTTTCAAACGAGCAGCTACAATCCCTAAAATAAAAAACAACAGGGCAGGATTGGTTAAATTGTCTAAAAGTAAATCTAAATTCATAAGTGTTTATTTAGTAGCGCGATTTAATCTGTCGTTGATAGATTTTCCGAGGTTTTCATCAGGAAAACGTTCGGCTACAATTAAGTTTAAGTTCATTTTGTCTAATTGGTGCATAGCTTGGTATAAGTTGGCAGCTGCTTCTTTAAAATCTTTGCGTTCCGACAAAACTTCTTGATGTAATACGTTGGAGTGCGTGGTTTTTTTGTAAAATGAAATAGTCCCAATTTTGGGTAGCGTGTTTTCTTGTAGAAAGTTTTCTATGTCGTCTACTAAAATTGTTTTCGTTTTTGGAGCATAATGTTTCAGCAACATGCCCGGTGCTTCGGGAGCAGCTTCTTTGGTGTTCATTACTTTTACTTTACCCACAACAGCTTCAATGGCTTCAATAGCAATAGCGCCTAATCGGTACACTACCGGTTCATCTTCCTCAAATCCGATGATAGTCGATTCGATGCCGCTCTCGCAAATACCGCCATCCAAAATTAAAGGTACCGTTTTCGGAAAGTAATTGGCAACGTGTTCGGCTGCTGTTGGGCTAATCGACCCGAAAGGATTCGCACTCGGCGCCACCAATGGAAAATCGAGTAATTGCAATAACGACAAGGTTAGCGGATGATTAGGTACGCGAACAGCCACTGTATTTTTTCCGGCGGTAACCAAGTAGGGAATGTTGCTTTTTTTCTTGACGACTAAGGTCAACGAACCCGGCCAGAATGCTTCAGCCAATTGATAGGCTTTTTGCGGCACTTTTTCGGCTATGTCATCTAGCAATTCTTTGGAATGTATGTGAACAATCAAAGGATTGAACAACGGTCTGTTTTTGGTGGCAAATATTTTTTTGATAGCAGTTTCGCTATAAGCATTTCCTGCCAATCCATAGACGGTTTCTGTCGGTATAGCCACTAAATTTCCCGCTTCCAGTATGCTTTTGGCTTGGTGTATGTTGGTAGAAATATTGTTCATGATTTAGGGATTACAGTTATCGCAATACATCGGATCTTCGTAAAGGATATTTCTCGGAAATTTTTTTTCTTCGGTATGATTGCAATTTTTACATTGGTAAATATGACTCAAAGTAGAGCGGGTAGGGAGAAGGCAATTGCTGCAGGGCAAGCCCGGTTTTATTTCACTAACGTCAAATCCGGGACAGTTACAAACAGGGCAACTGCTTTTTATTTTAGCAATGAGTTTTTGGGCTGTGGTTTGAATGACTTTCATCCGAGTTGGATTGTACATAGCACGCATGTCGGTTTCGGCATAAACGGTGCCGAATTCGTTTAACAAAGTATCAAAATGCTGGTAAAGTGATACGTAATTTGGGATGTCTTTGACAACTTTAGCATAGTTTTTTTCTGCCGGTTTTAGTATGATGCCGTGAGAGGGAAATTGGACCTTTTCGGCAAAAGTTGTTAAATCTCTCTTATTGTTGATGTTGTCTCCATAGAAATTGGTTTCGGTACGGATTTCTCTAGCTACAATTTCCAGGTTGTTACGGTAATCTTTCAGCATCATCCACTCGTCATCGGCATAAGCAAAAAACAGTGTCGGATGTGGTCCGAATGTTCCTTCACTTGCTACAACCAAGTCGGCACCGACAGCTTTTGAAGCTAGGTCACATTTGTCGCGTAGGGTTTCAATAGTATTCTTTTTCCTGGCAATTTCTCCCGAAAATGTACCCAAACTATCGGTGTCAAATTCATCAGAAACGAAACAGTGTACTCCGTATGCGTCACTAAACAACGGAGCAATAACTGTTTCTTTCCGATGCTTGGTAGCAATGAGAAGATTTCTTCCTTCAAACATTAGGCTTCTTCGAGTCTTACGGTAATCGTTCTATTAATAACCAATTTAAATTTGTTCGTTTCTGTAGATGCTATCAAATCCTTGACTGCTTTTTTTGTAGCTGTAAGCTCTTGAATGCGTTTTTTGGAATGCTCGATATCACGATTAAATCGGACATGTTTGCTGAAATCTTCTCTGTTATGATAATCAATTTTATAATTGAGTAATGCTGTTAAAATTTGGTCGGCATCTTCTATAGAAAATGTACCGTCAATTAAGATGTATTCTTTATTAATATTCATGATTTACTGATTTAAAGGTTTTTTAAAATGAAAAGTTGCCCATGCAATACTCAAACCCAATAGGGCATCATTAGTAATTGATTGGTTTTGAAAACTCAGGTAAAGTCCTCCAACAAGCAATAGCAAGCTAAATGTTAGTTTCATTTTTTCCATTTGTTTTGTCTTTAAGTTTTGACAGGGCAAAATTGAAAATTATATTTCATATATTTTTATTTATATTTGTAATGAAATGTATAAACTATTTTTATGAATTTTACTTTACACCAACTTCACATCTTTCTTAAAATCACGCAAACGAAAAGTATTACCAAGGCGGCAGAAGAATTGTTTCTTACCCAACCGGCGGTATCTATTCAACTGAAAAATTTCCAAGACCAGTTTGATATACCGTTAACAGAAGTGATAGGCAGACAGTTGTATGTAACCGATTTTGGAAAAGAAATTGCGGTTGCGGCTCAAAAAATTATAGATGAAGTGAATGCGGTGAATTATAAAACGATGGCCTACAAAGGCATATTGTCGGGCAAATTGAAATTGTCTGTGGTTTCAACCGGTAAATATGTTATTCCTTATTTTTTGGCCGAATTTATGAAAATGAATAGCGGCATTGAATTGGAAATGGATGTCAACAACAAGACCAAAGTGATTAAGAGTTTGAAGAATAATGAGGTTGATTTTGCCTTAGTTTCTATTTTACCCGATGATATAGCCTTGGAATCAGAGGTTTTAATGGAAAACAAACTGTTTTTAGTAGGACATAAAAACACCAATCTTGAAAATTTAGCGGTTAGTTCTTCCTTTTTAACCCAAGTACCTTTGATTTTCAGAGAAGACGGTTCGGCTACCAAAAATTCAATGGAAGGTTATTTAAAGCGCTACGGTATTAATCCGAAAATGCGATTGCAGTTAACGTCCAACGAAGCCGTAAAGCAGGCTGTTATTGCCGGTTTGGGCTATTCGGTAATGCCGTTAATTGGGTTAAAAAACGAATTAGAAAAAGGCGATGTGGTGATTTTACCTGCGGAAGGTTTACCGTTAGTCACCAACTGGCGTTTGATTTGGCTGAAAGGAAAGGCGATGAGTCCGGTTGCGGCTGCCTTTTTACAGTACATAAAAGATAGCAAAGAAGCTGTTAAATCGACTTCCTTTTCTTGGATCGACAGTTATTAGTCGTCCATGTTTTCGTTAAAGGACGAAGGCAGTAAAGTGGGAATGAATTTGATCAAAATAGGCAATAATAATCCGCCTCCCGGCAACAAAAAGATGGTTAGGGAAGGTATGGTTTTGCAAATATCCAGTAGCTGTTTTTTGATTTTTTTCTTTTCGTCTTTGTCTAAATCTTTTCGAGTAGATTTGGCTATCAATTGCATTAACTCTTTGCTTTCTGAAATTTCTTTCAGTAGTCGCGATTTGTTTCGGTTAATTAAAATGGCCACACTTTCCGTAGTTTGATCATAGAAATGTTTGACCGGATTAGAGAAATTGAAGTACGGAATTTCACTTTTGTAGGTTACAATAAAAGTGTTGATGAAGTTGATGCTGTCCAATACTTTTGTATCGTTAATTTGAAGCACTTCACCCAACTTGAACAAGAAATAGCGTTCTTCGTTTTCGACCTTTTCGTCGCTCCACAAACTAATCCCGGCTAAGTCGATAACATAGTATTTTTCAAGTAGATTGGAAAGGTAACTTAAATCTAAATCTGAAATACCGGAGATGTTGGTGTTACTGAATTTATTATACCGAACGGATGATTCAAACAACTTCGCCAACAAGTCATCGTGTGGTGAAACTCCGGTTTTAGATTTGAGTGACAGCGATACGATACTGATGACAATATCTTCAATAATATTTGAATATTTCTCCGGTACGCTGCCTTTTTGAAGGTATTGTTGGAAGGCTAAAACATCTATAAATAAAAGCGCGTTGGTAATAACGTGTGAAAAATTCTTGCTAAAGAGATCTTCATTGGTTTGCACTCTGTCGTGTATGATTTTCTCCAACTTACTCGAAAACGAACTCGATTCTAATACCTTTTTCAGCGGATTGAAACCTCTTGGAATCATCGTGTTGTAGAAGGCAACCGTTTCTTTGACAAAATCAGTATTGTTGTTGTCTTGTTTGACCAATCGGTACATTTGAAAAAGCGTATTCAACATACCGATTTTGGAGATTTCCTGCGGCAGACGCTCTTCAGTTTCAATAGGCATAGCGGCATCAAAACCAACGATGTGACCAAAAATGAAACCGGTGATACGCGTTCGGATATAAAAATCCTCTTCGTTTAGCGGCAACGAATTCGGATGCTGATTTTGCTCAGCCAAAAACTTGTCTATCCAACCGGGTACAGAAGGGTTAATCATAGGTCATGCTCATTTTCAGCACAAAACTAATTCATTTTTAAGAGTTGAAGGTTATGATTTTGTAACCAAATTTAATAAGAACCTCTTGATTTGATATTTTGCTCACAAAGAGAGATGATTTCTGCTATTCTGTTGGTACGTGTTTCAGCTCTTTTTGCTTGATTTAACCAATATAAATAACTTTTTCGGTAGGATGGACTGAAATTATTGTAATTCTTTAAGGCCAAAGAATTTTGCTCGAAAGCTAAGGCTAAATCTTTCGGGATTACGTGATTTTCAACTTCATCTAAAGCTTCCCAAGAACCGTTTTGTTTGGCAATGGCTATTTTATGCAAACCGCTTTCGTGCATTAAGTTTTCAGCAATGAGTTTTTCGATATAGGTTTTATTGAGTTTGCTCCAAACACTTTTATCTTTTCTGGGCGTAAACATTTGTCTGCGGCGGTTTTCATCCAGTTTTTTTACAGTAGAATCAATCCAACCATAGCAAATGGCAACTTGTACGGCTTCTTCCCAGCGCATGCTTTCAATACCGCAGCCTACTTTATAGAAAATTAAAAAGGCTTTCGTTGCCGATAAATGGTTATCGTGCAACCAAAGCCTCCATTCCTGGGCATTTCTGAAATATAAATATTCTTGTTCTTCCAAATAAATTTATTGAATTAGGGCAGTACAAGCCACTCTGGCGCCGGCATTTCCGGTAGGTTGGGTTACAAAATCGTCCGGTTTGTCGTGAACAATTAAGCCTTTGCCTAAGATATCTTTAGTGGCATCACCACAACCGATACACCATTCGCCGGTTGTCATGGTTATAGTTCCGTTACCTTGAGCATCGGCAGTAAAATTACCGATATCACCTTTGTGGTATTCCGCTTCGCCCCATTTGCCGTGCTTTTTGAAAGTCGGATTCCAATGACCGCCCGTTGAAGTAGCGTCGGCCGCAGAACAATCCGATTTTTCGTGAATGTGAATGGCGTGAACACCGGGTTTTAATCCGGTAAGTTTGGCGGTGAAAGTAACTTCACCATTTTTTTCTGTGAATACAGCCGTACCGGTAACATTGCTACCGCTTTTGGATTCAAAATTCAGATTGAGGGTTTTGCTTTTATCCGGTGTTGCCGAACTTTTGCAACCAAATATGACCAATCCGGCCGCAAATATTCCAAAGACTATTTTTTTCATGAGGTAATTTTTAATGCATAAAGGTAACCATATCGGTTGAGTTACTCTTTACACAAAGGGTTAAAATTTACTTAGATTTTTCGCCGACAAAATAATCACTTTGGGATTTGAAAAGCACATTGAAAGTAGTCAAACTACCATAAATACGGGTAATGTATTGTTGTAACTCCACTTTTTCAATTTCTTCCAATTTACTGGCATTGATTTTTTGTTCCATTACTCGTAAACGATCACGCAGCATCACT
>JBEBBH010000294.1:0-3234 GCA_041158485.1 Bacteroidota bacterium
ACTGTAAATAGAACTCAGCGTATTGATAGAGTTAATAATGGCTTCTTTGGCTACTTTGGTATCTTTAGTCATGGTATCTAATCCGTCTCTATGGTATTGGTACATCGATTCTCTGAAGGCATCAAAGGTACCTGACAACAAATCACTAATCAAAAAATAACGGTTTTGGTTACCGTCGGCTTGAGACCAACCTTTGTAGCCGCTTTGTTGGGCTACCGACAACACTTGTTGGGCAGTATCAAACCAAGATCTTCCGCCATTCAAAGCATAAGTATCGGCGTCGAAACCTAAAATCATATAGCTGTAAAAAGCCAAAACAGAAACCAAATTCGAGTCGAAACTGGCAGGATTAAAAATTAAATTTTCAAACTCTATATAGCGAAAATTAAAGTCCTTGTCGTTGTAATTAAATACGGGTGAAGCATAAGAAGAATTGAAAATCGGACGCGAAGATTCGATTTGCAAAGTGGCGTTGAACTGATTGGAATCGTAACTGTTGACCGTAATCACCATCGAACAGTTGATTTTTTCATGTTGCTTGTATTCTTCTCCTGTCCAATCGGTTTTATTGACAAACTCGCTAACAGACTTTTCCAAATTCTTAAAAATCTGGGTATTGGCATTGGTCACTTTATCTGAAATAACTTGAACAGTGCAATTGAGTTGTTGCGCTTGGGTTAAACCAATAAAAAACAAAAAAAGAAAACTAGCTATTTTTTTCATAATGCGATATTACTTTGTTGATGATGTCGGTCGCTACCGCTTCTTTCGACTTCAAAGGCAGGGCTTCAATATCAAAATTTTTATCGATAAATGTCACCTTATTGGTTGCCGTAGCAAAACCGGCGCCTTTATCCTGCAGCGAATTTAAAACAATCAAATCTAAGTTTTTTTTCTGAATTTTCAACTTAGCATTTTCAATTTCATTTTCGGTTTCCAGAGCAAATCCGATTAAAAACTGGTTTTCTTTGCTTTGTCCCAGCGAGGCTAAAATATCTTGCGTCTTTTCGACTTCTATAGTAAGTGTACTTTCGCTTTTTTTGATCTTTTGATCGGCAACAAATTTAGGTTTGTAATCGGCTACAGCGGCTGCACAAATGGCTACATCAACTTCAGCATAGTATTGATGACAAGCCGCATACATTTCGGCTGCCGAAGTCACTCTAACCAAAATAATATTTTTATTCTGAACTTTTAAAGCGGTCGGGCCGGAAATCAAGGTAACTATTGCGCCTTGTTGTGCAGCACATTCTGCAATATCAAATCCCATCTTACCGGTAGAATGATTGCCGATAAAACGAACGGGATCAATGGCTTCATAAGTCGGACCGGCCGTAACTAAAACTCGTTTGCCCTTCAATGGCAATTGACTCTCTAAATCACGCTCAATAAAGGCGATTATATTTTCGGGTTCCGCCATACGACCTTCACCGGATAAACCACTAGCCAATTCACCACTTTCTGCCGGAATAATAGTATTACCGAATTGTTTAAGGGTTTGAAAACCAGCTAATGTTGACGGATGTTTGTACATATCTAAATCCATGGCCGGCGCAAAGTAAACCGGACATTTGGCAGACAAATAAGTAGCGATTAAAAGATTGTCGCAGTTGCCATTTACCATTTTAGATAAGGTATTGGCTGTTGCAGGTGCAATCAGCATTAAATCGGCCCAAAGTCCTAACTCGACGTGATTGTTCCATTGTGCGTCAACATCTTCTTCGTTATAAAAAGTAGAATAAACGGGATTTTTGGAAAGTGTGGATAAAGTTAACGGCGTAACAAAATCCTTAGAAGCCGGTGTCATGACCACTTGGACATCGGCACCGGCTTTTATAAATAATCTGACTAATGTCGCCGTTTTGTAAGCAGCAATTCCTCCGGAGACACCGAGTAGTATTTTTTTACCGCTTAAAACAGACATAGGAATTAGTCTTTTGTAGTATCTCTGTAATAAATTTTGTCATCCATCCATTCCTGAACGGCCAATGCATGAGGTTTTGGCAATTTTTCGTAGAATTTAGACACTTCGATTTGTTCTTTATTTTCGAAGATTTCTTCTAAACTATCGTTGTAAGTAGCAAACTCTTCTAACTTCTCAGTCAATTCTTTTTTAATTTCAGAATTGATTTGATTTGCTCTTTTAGCCATTATTGTAATTGCCTCATAAACATTACCGGTGCGCTCTTCAATTACCGTTTTGTTGTAGGTAATTGTGTTTACCGGTGCATTCGTCTTTTTTAAATCCATGACTTATTATTTAGAAAATTGTTTTAAATCGTTTTCAATTCGGGCCAACATTTCGTCGGCTTTAGTTTTGTATTCGGTATCCGGTTTGAACTTAATCAAACTTTGATATGCAGCTACAGCGGCATTTAATCGTTCTTCCATTTTGGCAGAAACGCTATTGATGGCTAAGTTGTAAGCGGAATCAAATTTATAAAAAAGTGCTTTTTCTTTGAAAGGCGTTCCCGGGTAATTGATGATAAAATTATCAAAAGCTACCATAGCCGCTTTATAATCTGATATTGTATTGTACTGTTTGGCATTTTCAAAAGCCTTTTTTTCCAACTTTTCTCTGAGCACTTTAACCATGCTGTTAGCTTCTGCCAGATAAGCTGAATTCGGATAAACGTCAATAAAGTTTTGTAACTTATCGATGGCTTTGTAAGTATCAACCTGATCTAAACTGTAGACCGGAGACAATTTTGAAAAACATTTAGCACCTAAAAACAATGCTTCTTCAACTTTTTCGCTTTTAGGATAGCCGGCAGAAAAACTTTCAAATTGGTAACCGGCCAAATAAAACTGATTGGTTTTGTAAAGCGATTGCGAGTACATATAGAATAATCGTTCCGCTTGAGGTTTCCCTTTGTAACTTGGCGCTATTTGTTCAAATAATCGAATGGCCTTGTTGTGTTTATTGGCTTCGTACATCTTGGTTGCCATAGTAAATTTTACCGCGATGTCCTCGGATTTCAATGCTTTTTGGTATTCACTACAAGAAGCAAAAAAAACAACAATGGTTATAAGGGCTAAAAATTTCTTCATTAGTGTGTTAAAGATTACTGATATTTAAGTCATTTCCGACTTTAAACCAGTCCCAGAAATAGGGGACAAATTTAGTTATTAATTATTTACCGCAAAATATTTTTTTTGCAGGCAGAAAAACTACATTATTGAGATTTTATTTGTGAAATCTTTAAGTCGATTGGCCAAATTTTCATCTACATT
>JBEBBH010000295.1:0-2612 GCA_041158485.1 Bacteroidota bacterium
ATTGGAGTGGCTGAGTAGCTGAGTGGCTGAGTAACTGAGTGGCTGAGTAACTGAGAATGAGAGTATCTAAATAATCTAAGAATCTAAGTTGTCTAATTAGTCTAACAATCTACAATCCTTCCTCAAAGTTCAACTCAAAAATATTCGTAAACGCATTTTTAATCAAGCCTTGATTGCCTAAAATAATGGTGCGGTGGATTTTGGTAATCACCCATTTCGATTTTAAGTCTTCAAAATCAGCACAACGCAATTCGGTTACACCGCTGAATTTGTATTTAGACAAGATGCCTTTCCATTCTTGTTGCGAATCATTCAGGTTAATACCCACAAATTGGTACTCCGGATGTTTCTTTTTAAAGTCGATGATTTTCTTGTGAGCCGCCTCAAAGTGAGAAATCGAACTCGATGTCCAAAAGAAAATAACCGTTTTTCTATTGGTAAACGATGAAGAGTTAACCGGTTTGCCATTGATGTCATCTAATACAACATTGGGTAAAGTTTTTGATTTTGTCAGCAATTGAATGGCATCACCAATTTTGGTAATCTCGTTTTTCTGACTCTTATCGGTGGAAATTTTGTGGTACGTAGCCAAAAAGGTTTGGTTGTTTACCATATTTTGGTCTTCTAACAAATACGTAAAGGCAATGTTGTTGAGGATGGTATTTTTTACCTTTTCGTTTTTAATCAACGTATCGGCTATGTTCATTTTATTGATGTTGGTTTTCAAAGCCAAATCCACTTCGGTAAAATGATTGTGGTAGTTGATGGAACCCATATTGTTCAACATATGCGACAAATACATCACAAAAGGCGAATAATCGGATAGCGCGGCATTGTTGCAATCGATGTTTTTTCGGAAATCGTAGTAGTTGGCCGGGATGTTTTCATACACATCGTTACCGGTTCTCATTTTATGCACCATCGGATACAATTCTTTACCCGAATAAAACGGATAATCAACGGCGGCTTTCGCATACACATCAAACTCATCGCTCCATTTTAATTCTTGCTTCTTAGCCTCGTAAAACTTTGTGGCGACTTGGTGCGTGGAATCGATAGTTTTGGTAAAGCGATTGATATCTTCATTAAAAGCTTCAAAAATGGCATCTTTAGCTTTCTCGGTTTTGAGGTATTGCTCCATCAAAAAGTTATTCTTTTGATCACCGCGTCCGCAAAAAATAACCGAGTTGTCAAAATCGCGTGTGTTCACTCGAACCATCAAACTGTCATTCTTATCAAAATAAACATATTGGTATTCCGGTTCGTGTTTAAAGGTGTATAAACCCGGGGCTAAGGAATCAAACTGTACAAAAAAGCGATTGTTTTTGTCTAACGGGATAGAATCAATCACTTCATTGTCTTTGCAAAAAAGGACATAAGGATTGTTGGGGTTTACAATTTCTCCGCCAAAGTAAGCCACATAGTCATTCCCCTTGAATTCGTTTTTACACGAGCTCAGTAGTGCCAGCAGCGGGACAAGAAAAGTAAATACTTTTAAACGGTTGTAGGTGTGCATTGAATGTAAACTAATGAACAAAAATATTCAGATGATTTGGATTTTACTGTTAATCAATAGTTAAATATAAAGGGTGTAAATATGTGGTATTCTGCTAAAAAAACCAAGTTTTTTAAAGTAAAATCATTCTAAATTTCTACACTATTTTCACTACTTTTGCACCGCAATTAAATATCATTATAGCCATGTTAACAGTTTCTAACTTATCGGTACAATTCGGTAAAAGAATTTTATTCGATGAAGTAAATACCACCTTCACCCAAGGCAACTGCTACGGTGTGATTGGTGCCAACGGTGCCGGAAAATCTACCTTCCTTAAAATTTTAGCCGGCGATATCGACCCAACTTCAGGAAGAGTGTTCCTGGAGCCGGGCAAACGTATGTCGGTGTTGAACCAAAATCACAATATGTTCGACGAACATACCGTGTTGGAAACCGTAATGATGGGGAACAAAGTACTGTATGCCGTAAAAACGGAAATGGACGCTTTATATGCCGATTACGATGATAAAAATGCCGACCGCATAGGCGAGTTGCAAGTACAGTTTGAAGAAATGAACGGTTGGAATGCCGAATCCGATGCCGGTGCCATGTTGTCTAACTTAGGCATTGGTTCCGATATGCATTACACCCTAATGAGCGAGATGGAAGGGAAGATGAAAGTGCGTGTGTTATTGGCACAAGCTTTATTTGGCAACCCGGATGTGTTGGTGATGGATGAGCCTACGAACGACTTGGATTTCGAGACCATTTCGTGGTTGGAGAACTTCTTGGCCAATTATGAAAACACCGTTATTGTGGTATCGCACGACCGTCACTTTTTAGACTCGGTGTGTACGCACATTTCGGACATCGACTTTGGGAAAATCAACCATTACTCCGGTAACTATACGTTTTGGTACGAGTCGAGTCAGTTAGCGGCGCGTCAAAAAGCACAACAAAACAAAAAGGCTGAGGAGAAGAAAGCCGAGTTGGAAGAATTCATCCGTCGTTTTAGTGCTAACGTGGCCAAGTCGAAGCAAGCGACTTCCCGTAAAAAAATGATTGAAAAATTAAACCTGGACGAAATCAAACCGTCCAGCCGCAGGTATCCTGC
>JBEBBH010000296.1:0-5958 GCA_041158485.1 Bacteroidota bacterium
AATTACTTCACCAAAGTCATTTCATCAACAATGTGCTTGGCGCCTGAGTAATTCTCAATGACCCACAACACATAACGAATATCAACGTTAATGGTTCTTTGTAATTTGCTGTCGAAGATAACGTCTCCGGCCATCGCTTCAATGTTTCCGTCGAAAGCCAAACCGATTAATTCTCCTTTACCGTTTAATACCGGTGAACCTGAGTTTCCTCCGGTGATATCATTATCTGTTAAGAAGTTTACGTGTAATGAACCGTCTTTATCGGCATAACGACCGAAATCTTTGTTTTTGTTCATCTCTAAAACTTTCAAAGGCAAATCAAATTCTTGATCTCCTTTTTTGTATTTCTTAACCTGACCTTCTAAAGTAGTGTAGTTGTTTACTTTAGCATCGTTACGCTTGTCAGCCGGTAAAGAGCGTACTTTTCCGTAAGTCAAACGCAAAGTAGAGTTAGCATCCGGATATTTGATAGTTCCGATTTTTGACTCTCTCAAACCTTCTACTAACAAGCGGAAAGAAGCACTGAAGTCATTTTGCGCTTTAGCAATTTCGTCAGATTTAGAGCTGAAGTGTGTCAACATATCGTTTGATAACACATACAAAGGATCGTTATCTAAAGCTCCTTGACTCGGAATTACCAAAAACGCTTTAATACGATCTAACGAAGTGAAAATACTCATATCGAAAGCAGCATTAACGTACTTGGTGAAATCGTTTCCGTTTTCGTCACCAATCTTTTTCACGGCAGGTGCAATTGCATATCCGTTTGATTTAGTAGCATATAATTTTAATTGCGCTGCTAAAATGTCTTTCTCCGCCTGAATGTGTAATTCTTTGTACATTTCAGTAGCCATTTCTTCAATAGCCGGAGCCATTTGCGCACGTTTGGCAGCATCGGCTTTAACAAAAGCGTCTAATTGTCTTCCTAAAGTTCTTCCGATAGTACCGAAAGAAGTGGTTCTGAACAATTGTTGCATGTAGTTATCGTGTCTTGACTTTTCGTTGGTCAAAGCATAGAATTTGTTGATATTGGCGATAACATTACCATACTTAGCTTTATTAGCCGGCTTGTTGGCCCAAGCATTAAACTTAGCTTCTTGCGCAGCTTTGGTTTTAGCAGTACCGAATTTAGTCAACGCATCAATCATCCCTTGACGGTTTTTCCAATAGTTAGCCGTTGAAGCATATTTAGAAGCATACACCAAGTTCAAAGCATCGCTTTGGTCCATGTATTTTTTCATGTTGTCCATACCGGTTTTAGCACCTTCAACCCAAGCCGGATAAGCAAACTTCACGTTTTGCTCGATACCGCCCGCAGGCATCCAACGATTGGTTCTTCCAGGATAACCTAAAATCATGGCAAAGTCATTTTCTTTTACACCATTGATGTTTACCGGTAAATAGTGCTTTGGTTGTAATGGCACATTGTTTTCTGAATATTCAGCCGGATTTCCGTCTTTGTCAGCATAAACGCGGAACATAGAGAAATCGGCAGTGTGACGTGGCCATTCCCAGTTATCAGTATCACCACCAAATTTTCCTAAACTTTCCGGAGGTGTTCCTACCAAACGTACGTCTTTGTAATCCTGGTACACAAAGTAGTAAAACTCGTTGCCTTGGAAGAACGAACGAACAGAAACCGTGTATTTACCACCGCCGTTGTTCTCTTTTTCTATAGCAGCAATCTCGGCATTAATGGCTTTTTCTCTATCAGCTTCCGACATTGAAGGGTTTACTTTGGCCAAAATACGCTTAGTACAATCGTCCATTCTCACGAAAAAACGAACGAATAAGCTGGCCGGCTTCATTTCTTCTTTGCGATTTTTAGCCCAAAAACCATCTTTTAAATAGTTTCTTTCAGCCGATGACAATTCGGCTATCGCGTCGTAACCACAGTGGTGATTGGTTAATACCAAACCGTCTTTAGAAACGATTTCGGCTGTACAACCTCCGTTAAACTGAACGATAGCATCTTTCAAACTGTGGTTGTTGATACTGTAAATTTCTTCGGCTGTCAATTGTAAGCCCATTTTTTGCATGTCTCTGTGGTTCAAACGCTCGATGAACATCAAAAACCACATTCCTTCGTCGGCTTTCACACTAGTTGGAACTAGCATAATGGCAGCAATCAAGGATAAAATAATTTTCTTCATTGTGATTAAAAGTTTTAATTGTTTGTGTTTTAGCAACCTACATAATCCGAAAAAATTGAAAATGCAGGCTAAAAACGATTGCGAATATACTTTTTTTTAAGGAGTAAGCAGAAAAACCGCTTTAAAAACTATAACGATTGAGTGAATTTTAACTTAATTTTTAGAAATAAAAAAAGCCACCCTTTCGGATAGCTTTGTGATGATAGTATGTTGTAGATTAAATACCGTGACTGTTTTCCGGCTCTTCGGTATCTACATTGAGCATTGCCCAAAGTTTGTCTTTTAGTTCAGTTAACCCTTGATTGGCAACCGAAGAAATAAACAAATACGGCAACCCTTTAAATTCTTTGTCTAATTGCTGCTTGAGTTCGGCTTTCAATTCGTCGTCTAACATATCGCATTTGGAAATAACCAACAAACGATCCTTATCTAACATTTCCGGATTGTAACGACGCAATTCATCCAACAAGATTTCGTATTCATTTTTGATATCATCCGCATCGGCAGGCACCAAAAACAACAAGGTAGAATTTCTTTCGATGTGTCTTAAAAAGTAATGTCCTAATCCTTTCCCTTCAGCTGCACCTTCAATAATTCCGGGGATATCAGCCATCACAAACGATTGGAAATCGCGGTACGCCACTATCCCTAAATTTGGTTTTAGTGTTGTAAACGGATAATCCGCAATCTTCGGTTTGGCAGATGTCAATACCGAAAGTAAAGTCGATTTTCCTGCATTTGGGAAACCTACTAAACCTACATCGGCTAAGACTTTCAACTCTAAAATAACATCTAATTCTTCCGGCGGCATACCCGGTTGTGCGTATCTCGGCGTTTGGTTGGTGGCGCTTCTGAAATGCCAGTTACCCAATCCGCCTTTGCCGCCTTTGACCAAGATTCTTTCTTCGCCGTGTTCGGTAATTTCAAATAAAATTTCTTCTGTTTCTTTATCGCGCACAACGGTTCCGAGCGGCACTTCGATGATTTTATCTTCGCCATCGTGACCGGTACTGCGAGAACTTCCGCCATCGCCACCGTGACCGGCTTTAATATGACGGGCAAACTTTAAGTGAAATAAAGTCCACAGTCCTTTATTCCCTTTCAATATCACGTGACCGCCTCTTCCTCCGTCTCCGCCATCGGGTCCGCCTTTTTCTATAAATTTCTCTCTATGCAGATGCGAGGATCCTTTCCCTCCTTTTCCGGATGAAACATAAATCTTTACGTAGTCTACAAAGTTCCCTTCTGTCATTTTCTCTTGTTGTTGGTTGTCGGTTGTTGGTTGTTGGTTGTATTTCTGTTAACTGACAACTGTGAACCGTTAACTATTCTTTAATCGCTTTTACAAGCACTTTATCAATCTTTACGCCATCCATATCGATGACTTCTATTTCAAATTTGTTCCAAATGAGTTTTTCTCCGGTTTTCGGGATATTGCCCAATTCAGTCATGATTAAACCGCTTACGGTGGTCACATCATAATCGTTGATCAGTTCATCCATATCGAAATACGTCAGGAAATCGTGTAACGAATAATGGCCGTCTACCAACCAAGTTCCGTCTTCACGGGCAATTAATTTGAATTCGTCTTCGTAGAAATCGGCAGCATCACCAACCAACGCTTCTAAAATATCATTTAGTGTAATGATACCTTGAAAAACGCCGTATTCATCGGTTACTAAAGCATAATGTACTTTCGATTTTTTGAAATTCTCCAACGCTTTGTAAGCTGAAGTATGTTCTATCAAATACACCGGATCTTTGGTAATGGTTTTTAAATCGAACGTGCCTTTTTTCTCAAAAGCCGTAAACAAATCTTTTAATAAAACCACCCCAACAACATCGTCTAAGTTCTCTACACAAACCGGATAAACCGAATGCAATTCGTCTAAAACTTTTGCTTTTAATTCTTCAATAGTATCTTCATACGACAAATAAACTATCGATTTACGGTGTGTCATCAACGAGTTGACTTTTCGGTCGCCAATGTGAAAAACACGCTCTACGATGTCTTGTTCTATTTCCTGCACTTCACCGCCTTCGGTACCTTCTTTGATAATGGCTTTGATTTCTTCTTCGGTCACTTTACCGTCGGCTGTTGGTTTGATTTTGAAAACATCCAATATAAAATCGGTTGAAACCGTCAGCAACCAAATAAACGGCATGGTTACTATGGAAACCATTTTCATCGGAACGGCAACGGCTTTCGCAATAGCTTCCGGGTAATTCAACCCGATTCTCTTGGGTAATAATTCGCCTAAAACCAAAGAAAAGAAAGTTAATATCACTACAACGATTCCCACAGAAAGCGAATGCGAATAAGGTTTTAACCCTTCAAATCCTTCCACAAATAATTTGACATCTTCGGTGATTTTGTCGCCGGAATAAATACCGGTCAAGATGCCAATTAAAGTGATTCCGATTTGAACTGTAGATAAAAATTTGTTAGGCGAATTGGCCAAATCCAAAGCCACTTTCGCATTGGTATTCCCTTTCTTGGCTGCGGTTTCCAAACGGTTTTTACGTGCGGATATCAGAGCGATTTCCGACATCGAAAACACCCCGTTAAGCAGGATTAAAAAAAGAATAATGAGTATTTCCATTGGAATTGGTTGTTGGTTGTCGTTGGTCCTTTTTTAGTGCCAACGGTTAACCTTCAATTAAAATTTGTCAAAAACGTTGGTTAGTCTCTCGGTTACTTCCTCAATCGTTCCGATGCCGTTTACCGCGTGAAACTTTCCTTGTGCCTTGTAATAATCCATCAAAGGTGCTGTTTTTTCGTTGTATTCTTGGTAACGATTGCGGATTTTCTCTTCATCTTGATCATCAGGTCGGCCAGAAGTTTTACCTCTTTCCAATAAACGAGCCACCAAAATATTATCATCGGCTTCTAAAGCAACAGTAGCCGTGATGTTTTGTCCTTTCGCTTCTAAAAATTGGTCCAAAGCTTCGGCTTGTGCAAGCGTCCTTGGGAAACCGTCAAATAAAAATCCTGCCGATTGCGGGTTTTTATCCACTTCGCTTTGCAACATTTGAATGGTCACTTCATCGGGCACCAAATCGCCTTTGTCCATGTAGGTTTTGGCTAATTGACCTAAGGCTGTGTCGTTTTTTATATTGTATCTGAAAATATCTCCTGTAGAAAGATGTGTCAAATTATATTTTTCTTTTAAAAATTCAGCTTGTGTGCCTTTTCCGGCACCCGGTTTTCCGAAAAGAACGATGTTGATCATTTTAGTAGTTATAAATTATGAATTATAAGTTATGAGTTAAATATTCTGCTTGTTACGATTATTATTTTAACCGATAACAGACAGCTGAAAACTTCTTTACTGTGCTAATTGGTAAACATCCGGTAAATTTCTTCCTAATCCGTCGTAGTCTAAACCATATCCTACGATAAATTTGTTTGGAATACGGATACCAACGTAATCAATTTTAATCTCTTTTTTGTAGGCTTCCGGTTTGAAAAACAAGGTAGCGATTTTTAAATGTTTGACATTTTTCTCTTTAAAAATGGCTTTTAATTCTTCCACTGTATTTCCGGTATCAACGATATCTTCGACAATAACAACCGTTCTGCCTTCTAAATCTTGGTCTAAACCGATTAATTGCTTTACATCGCCTGTACTTTGCGTACCTTCATAAGAAGCCATTCTAACGAAATTCACCTCGCACATGCCGCGGTATTTTTTCATCAAATCACTCAAAACCATAAAAGAGCCGTTTAAAACCCCAATAAAAACAGGCACTTCATCAAAAAAATCATCATCCATTTGCTTTGCCATATTGGTAATGGCAAAAT
>JBEBBH010000297.1:0-2775 GCA_041158485.1 Bacteroidota bacterium
GCAAAGGACCGGTTCAAGAGCCAACACCACTGCCCTATTTACAACAAAAAGGAAAGCACGCTTTCGATATCAACTTGGAAGTTTATATTGAACCTGAAAACGCTGAACCGACATTGGTTTCCAAATCAAATTTCAAATATATGTATTGGTCAATGTCACAACAATTGGCGCATCATACCTCCAACGGTTGTCGGGTAAATTCGGGTGACATGATGGGTTCCGGAACCATTTCGGGTCCGACACCAGACAGTTTCGGTTCGATGTTGGAGTTGACTTGGGGTGGCAAAAATCCATTAACCATGAGTGACGGTACTGAACGCAAATTCATCAACGATAATGACACGGTAACCATCAAAGGCCACTGTCAAAACAGTTCGATTCGTATTGGTTTTGGTGAAGTGAGCACTAAACTTTTACCGCCGTTTGTTAGAAAATAATTTGCAATTTCAATGACAATATCTAATTTTAAAATAAACAACACAATTTAAATTATAATGAAAAATACAGCTTTATCACACATTCATGAGAGTTTAGGCGCCAAGATGGTTCCGTTTGCCGGTTACAATATGCCGGTACAATATGAAGGTGTGAATGCCGAACACGAAACCGTTAGAAATGGTGTTGGCGTTTTTGACGTTTCCCATATGGGTGAATTTTTACTTACCGGTGAAAACGCTTTGGCACTAATCCAAAAAGTGACTTCCAATGATGCATCGGTATTAGAAATCGGACGTGCACAATACTCTTGCTTACCTAATAATGATGGTGGTATTGTAGACGATTTAATCGTTTACCGCATGAAAGAAGACCAATATTTATTGGTTGTCAATGCTTCTAATATTGACAAAGATTGGAATTGGATTTCATCACACAACGATTTGGGTGTTGACATGCGCAACTTATCCGACGATTATTCGTTGTTGGCCATCCAAGGACCAAAAGCTGTGGAAGCTATGCAATCACTTACCTCAGTAGATTTAGCAGCTATAAAATATTACCATTTTGAAGTCGGACCATTTGCCGGAATCGACAATGTAATCATCTCCGCTACTGGTTATACCGGTTCGGGCGGATTTGAAATTTATTGTAAAAACTCGGAAGTGGAACAAGTTTGGAACAAAGTTTTTGAAGCCGGTGCCGCATTCGGTATCAAACCAATTGGCTTGGCAGCACGCGATACACTTCGTTTGGAAATGGGCTTTTGTTTGTATGGCAACGACATCAACGACACGACTTCGCCTATTGAAGCCGGTTTGGGTTGGATCACCAAATTCACCAAAGACTTCACCAATTCTGAAAATCTGAAAAAACAAAAAGAAGCCGGTGTGACGCGCAAACTTATCGGTTTTGAATTGATCGAAAGAGGTATTCCGAGACACGATTACGAAATTGTGGATGCCGACGGAAACAACATCGGTATTGTAACTTCCGGAACTATGGCGCCATCTTTAGGCAAAGGTATCGGTATGGGTTATGTTACCACCGAATTTGCCGGTGTCGACTCGGAAATCTACATCCAAATCAGAAATAATAAAGTAAAGGCCAAAGTCGTTAAAATGCCTTTCTACAAAAAATAACCGTGTGACCAAATCCTTATTAGCTACTTTAGTTTTTCCTTTTTTTCTCTTTGGGCAAGCCGAAAAGAATCCTTGTGAAACAGTGGTAAAAATCAACAAGCTCATACAGGATTATCACTACAAGCCTAAACCGATAGACGACAGTTTATCGGTTTATGTTTTTAAAACTTTTTTGAATCGCTTAGACGAAGACAATCGTTTGTTTATTGCGCCTGAAGTCAAAGCTTTAGAGAAGCATCAATACCAAATTGACGATTATCTAAACAACAACAATTGTGCGTTTTTAGCCGACTTATATTCGGCTTATACCAAAACAACCGAGCGGTACAAAAGGCTACTCGAAGCCATTAAAAAAGAACCGTTTCCTTTGAGTAGTAGCGAGCAAGTGCAATTTTCTCGCAAAGCTTTCCCGTATGCCAAAGACGAAAAAGAATTACAACATCTTTACAAAAAACGATTGCTGTTCAATGTGTTGCGTGAAGTGGCCGAATTGAGCACTAACAAAGATTCGCTTACCCAACACTTTGAGAAGTTAGCCAACGAAAGCAAAGCCAAAGTGATGGAGCAATACGAGTGTAAATCGGAAAGTTATGTTTTAACGAAAAGTGAGTTTTACAGCTTGTTTTTCAGCACCTTCTGCTCCTATTTTGATCCGCATACTGATTATTTTTCCGAAAGCGATAAATCGTCTTTTTACGCTACAGTCAGTTCCGATAACATGACTTTCGGTTTTTATATGGCGATGTCAGACAAAGACGAAATGACGGTGGAAGAAATCATTCCCGGCAGTTCGGCTTATTTCAGTGAAAAAATAGACAAAGGCGATCAATTGCTCAAAGTTGCCCATCAAAACAACGAATACCATATTGCCTGTTCTTCGTTAAAAAAAATCGAAGAAATCATCAGTTCTAAGGAATACCAAGAAGCGGATTTTACCTTTAGAAAAAAGAGTGGAGAAATCTATAGCGTTCGTTTGCGTAAAAAAGTCATGAAAGACTATCAGAACAACGTGTACAGTTTCAAACTCAAAAAAAGCGATGCTTATTTTGGTTACATCCGAATTCCGAGTTTTTATGCAACCTTCGAAAACGGTAAATCCAGCGTAAGTAATGATGTAGCCAAAGAGGTTTACAAACTTAAAGAAGATGGTGTTAGCGGTATTATAATTGATATTCAAAACAACGGCGGCGGCTCGATG
>JBEBBH010000298.1:0-7553 GCA_041158485.1 Bacteroidota bacterium
GAAAATCATCACCATAAATAACCAATCGGCGCAACCCAAATACAAACAAATTGTGTTGTCGATTGAGATGGCTATAGCTGAGAAGCGATTGAAAAGAGAAGACAAGTTGCCGTCGGTGAATAAAGTCAGCTTGGAGTTTTCTATTTCGCGAGATACGGTTTTATTGGCTTATGAGGAATTGAAAAAGCGCGGTATTATATATGCTGTTTTGGGGAAAGGCTATTATGTAAAGAGTGTCGAATTTACCTTAGAGCAAAGAATATTTCTCTTGTTTGATGAGTTGAACACCTTTAAAGAAGATTTGTATAACTCCTTTCTTTCTCATGTGAATAAGAATTTTCAAATTGATATTTTCTTTCATCATTTTAATTTGGAGATGTTTAAGAAGCTGGTTGACGAAAGTAAAGGCAATTATTCGAAGTTTATCATTATGCCGTCCAATTTGGAAATTCCAGTTGATGTTGTTGCATCATTGCCTGTAAATGACACGTATGTTTTAGATCAAACCAATAACCTATTCAAGGTGTTTCCTGCTGTTTACCAAGATTTTGTGACGGATATGTATGATGCGTTGACTTTAGGGTTGGAAAAGATTAAACAATATTCCGAGTTGATTTTGATTTTTCCGGGAGAGAAAGAGCCGGTAGGAATGGTTGACGGGTTTGTGAAGTTTTGTGCGGAAAATGATTGCGCTCACCGAGTAGTATCGTCATTTGAAAGCGATACCATTCGGAACGGGAGTTTGTTTATCATTCCCAATGACCGCCATTTGGTGAATGTAATAGAGCAGGCGAAACTTCAAAATTTAGTATTAGGGCTTGATTACGGCATCATATCTTACAATGATACTCCGTTGAAAAAAGTAGTAGAGAACGGCATTACAACCATTTCAACTGATTTTAAAGCAATGGGAAGAATATTGGCAAAAATGATTAACACCAATTCGAAGATGAGTGTTAAAAACAACGCCACACTAATTTTGAGAAATTCTCTCTGAAGCGATTATAGGGCTATGATTTTTTTAAGATCGGCTATGGTTTGTGTTGGGTTTTGTGCGCCAAAAACATAACTGCCCGCGACCAATACATCAGCACCGGCTTGGACTAGCTGTTTGGCATTTTTATCGGTAACGCCGCCGTCTATTTCAATTAGGGTAGAAGCACCTTTGCGGATAATTAATTCCTTGAGTTTTTCCACTTTTGAATAAGTGTTTTCGATATAAGATTGTCCGCCGAAACCGGGATTAACACTCATCACGCAAACCAAATCAATATCTTTAATCACATCTTCCAACAAACTTACGTTGGTATGCGGATTTAGAGCTACACCGGCTTTCATGCCTTCGGCTTTGATGGCTTGCAGGGTTCTGTGTAAATGCGTACAAGCTTCGTAATGTACTGTCAAAATATTAGCGCCTAAAGAAGCGAAAGTTTTGATGTATCTGTCGGGATCAACAATCATTAAATGAACGTCTATGGTTTTTTTAGCGTGTTTGGTAATGGCTTGTAAAACCGGCATTCCGAAAGAAATATTGGGGACAAAAACACCATCCATAATGTCGATGTGAAACCAATCGGCTTCACTGGCATTGATCATTTCGATGTCGCGTTGCAAGTTGGCAAAATCGGCGGCTAAAACGGAAGGTGCAATAAGTGTGTTTTTCATTGTATAGTAGCTGTGTGTTGTTGGTGCAAAATTAGGGTTTTAACTGCAAAGTTCGCAAGGTTTTTTGGGGAAGTTCATTTAGAAAGTTTAGGTTGAATTTTAGGAGGGTTTGCGTGAAGGATTGAGGCGGTATCCTTTTTTGAGGGAAATGGCACCTCGACTTCGCTCGGTGTGACAAAAAAGATAAAGCCGAAAGCCTGACCTGAAAGGGCACGCCATAAAAAATAAAACTCCGGTAATCAGCCGGAGTTTCAATCATCAATCAAAAAACGAACAGTTAATCAGACTGTTGTTGCGGTTGTTGGGATTATCCCAAGTATGTTTTTAAAATTTTACTTCTGGAAGTATGTTTTAATCTGCGGATCGCTTTTTCTTTAATTTGGCGTACACGTTCACGGGTTAAATCGAAGGTTTCTCCGATTTCTTCCAATGTCATTGGGTGTTGGTCGCCAAGGCCGAAGTATAAACGAACTACATCAGCTTCACGCGGTGTTAACGTTTCTAAAGATCTTTCGATTTCGGTGCGCAATGATTCGTGAATCAATTCGCGGTCCGGATTTGGAGATTCTCCAGAACGCAATACGTCGTATAGGTTTGAATCTTCACCTTCTACTAAAGGCGCATCCATGGACAAATGACGACCGGAGTTTTTCATAGACTCTTTTACGTCATTAACGGTCATGTCTAGCTCTTTGGCAATTTCTTCTGCAGAAGGAGCGCGCTCGTTAGATTGTTCTAACAAAGCGTACATTTTGTTAATTTTATTGATAGAACCGATTTTGTTCAATGGCAAACGAACGATACGAGATTGTTCGGCCAAAGCTTGAAGAATGGATTGGCGAATCCACCAAACGGCATAAGAAATGAATTTAAAACCACGGGTTTCGTCAAATCGTTGCGCCGCTTTGATTAGACCTAAGTTTCCTTCGTTAATCAAATCGGGTAAGGTCAAACCTTGGTTTTGGTATTGTTTAGCCACAGAAACTACGAAACGCAGGTTGGCTTTGGTCAATTTTTCTAAGGCTCTTTGGTCTCCGGCTTTGATGCGTTGTGCTAATTCCACTTCTTCATCAGCAGTGATCAAATCCACTTTTCCGATTTCTTGTAGGTACTTGTCTAAGGATGCGGTTTCACGATTGGTAACCTGCTTGGTGATTTTGAGCTGTCTCATTTATGTTCTCCTTTTCTTTAAAGTGTTCGGGTGGTTGTACGTAAAGAAGAATCATAAAGTTACAAAAAAAGTAAAAAAAAATAAAAATCCCGATTCAAACGAATGAATCGGGATTTTTTATGAATTAATATTTGAATTGGATTAACCCTTTGGAGCGTCTTTTTTATCTTCTCTAGGAGGACGATTTTCGTCTCTTGGCGGTCTAGGTAAAAGCGCTTTTTTAGATACTTTTTCTTTACGTGTTTTAGGATCAACACCTAGGTATTTCACCATGAATACATCGCCCATTTTTACTACGTCGGCAACGTTTTCGGTTCTTTCCCAAGCCAATTCAGATACGTGTAATAATACTTCATTACCCGGTGCTGCAGTATATTCTACTACGGCTCCAAAGTCGAGCATTTTAATTACTTTCACCTCGTAAGCTTCTCCTACTTCAGGTTTGAAGATGATAGAATCGATTTTGGCTAATACCGCTGCGATTCCGTCCGGATCTGTTCCTAAAATTTCCACTACACCTTGTTCGTCTACTTCGTTGATAACGATAGTAGTTCCGGTAGCTTTTTGTAATTCTTGAATCACTTTTCCGCCCGGTCCGATTAAAGCACCAATGAAGTTACCAGGAATGGTTCTCATGATGATTTTTGGAGCGTGTTTCTTAACATCAGGTCTAGGGGTAGCAATGGTTTCAACCAATTTACCCAAGATGTGCATACGACCGTCACGAGCTTGGTTCAAAGCTTGTTCCATAATGTCATAACGCAAACCGTCTATTTTGATGTCCATTTGACAAGCGGTGATACCGTCTTTAGTTCCGGTTACCTTAAAGTCCATGTCACCTAAGTGATCTTCGTCTCCTAAGATGTCTGAAAGAACCGCAAATTTCTGACCGTCGGTAATCAATCCCATAGCAATTCCGGAAACCGGTTTGATCATTTGAACTCCGGCATCCATTAAAGCCATTGTTCCGGCACATACGGTAGCCATAGAAGAAGAACCGTTAGATTCTAAAACTTCAGATACAATACGGATAGTGTAAGGACAATCGGCAGGAACCATGTTTTTCAAAGCTCTTTGAGCCAAGTTTCCGTGACCAACTTCTCTACGGGAAGTTCCTCTTAAAGGTTTGGCTTCACCGGTTGAGAATGGTGGGAAATTATAGTGTAAATAGAATTTTTCTTCTCCTTGTTCAGATGGCGAGTCGATTTGGTTGGCTTCTCTTGAAGTTCCCAAAGTTACCGTTGCCAAGGCTTGTGTTTCTCCACGAGTAAATAAGGAAGAACCGTGAACTGATGGCAAGTAATCGGTTTCACACCAGATAGGTCTGATTTCGGTTGTTTTTCTACCGTCTAAACGGATGCCTTTTTCTAGGATTACGTTACGAACGGCTTCTTTTTGTGTTTTGTAGTTGTATTTGCCAACCAATTCTGCTAAATCCGGATTTTCGGCATATTCTTCTTCCGTAAATAAGGCTTTAACTTCCTCTTTTACCGCTGCGAATTTTTCTCCTCTTTCACTTTTGGCCGAAGCTTCTTGAGCGATAGCATAATATTTATCATAAGACGCTGCTTTTACTTTTTTGTAGATAGCTTCGTCTTCTTTTTCGCCTTGATATTCTCTGTAGGCAGGCGAACCTACTGCGGCTCTCAATCTTTCTTGCGCTTGGATTTGAACTTTGATGGCTTCGTGAGCAAATTTAATGGCTTCTACCATTTCTGCTTCTGAGATTTCTTTCATCTCACCTTCCACCATACAAACTGAGTCGGCTGACGCACCAATCATCATGTCGATGTCAGATCTTTCCAACTCGGCTTTGCTTGGATTGATAACCAACTTACCGTCAACACGCGCTACGCGTACTTCAGAAATTAAGTTGTAGAAAGGAATGTCGGAAACAGCCAAAGCAGCTGAAGCAGCCAATCCGGCTAAGGCATCAGGCATCACGTTTTCGTCGTGTGACATTAACTGAATCATCACCTGAGTTTCAGCGTGGTAATCATCCGGGAATAACGGACGCAATACACGGTCTACTAAACGCATGGTTAATACTTCACTGTCACTTGGACGGGCTTCTCTTTTGAAAAAACCTCCCGGGAATCTTCCGGCGGCGGCAAATTTTTCACGGTAATCTACCGTTAGAGGTAAAAAGTCTACGCCAGGGTTTGATGTTCTTGCGGAAACTGCAGTTGCTAAAAGCATACAGTCGCCTAATCTAACAACAACAGAACCATCTGCTTGTTTGGCTAATTTACCGGTCTCGATTAAGATGGATCTCCCATCTCCCAAATCGATTGTTTCTTGGGTTACTTTTGGAATCATAAAAATTAATTCGTTTAAACAATTAGGTTAGTTGTGTTGTAGTTGTTGTTGTAGTTGTTTGTAACCCAATGAAAAACCGAAACTTTTCTTTTATTTTTAAAACAAAAAGAGGCGCGCAAGCACCTCTTTAGATATGTATTATTTTCTAATACCTAATTCTTTGATAATCTCACGATATCTGTTGATATCTTTTTTCTTCAAATAGTCAAGAAGACTTCTTCTTTTACCTACTAAAAGTACTAACGAACGCTCAGTGTTGTAATCGTGACGATTTTTTTTCAAGTGCTCAGTTAAGTGAGAGATTCTGAATGTGAACAACGCGATTTGCCCTTCAGCTGAACCGGTGTTTTCTGCTTTTCCTCCGTGTTTAGCGAAGATTTCAGCTTTTGTTTCTTTGCTTAAATACATTCCAATATTTATTTAAATGATTATTATGTATGAATTAAGACTTTCTCAATTCGTGTGCAAAGGTAGAAATAATTGTGAATTGTGAATTATAAATTGTAAATTATTTTTAAAATAATTTCGCAACTTCCTGATTTACAAACTCTAAAAATCGTTCATCGGCTTCCGTAAAAGGATCGAGTACATGGCTGTCAATGTCGATCTGACCTATGTTTACTCCGTTTACAAATAACGGCACAACGATTTCTGATTTCACGGTAAAGCTGCAAGCGATGTAATTGTCTTGTGCTGCCACATCAGGCACTACAAAGTTGGCATTCGATTCGGCGACTTGACCGCAAATGCCTTTTCCAAACGGAATTACCGTATGATCGGTCTCGGCGCCAACGTATGGACCAAGATGTAATGTTTTGGCTTCATGATTGGCAAAATAAAAACCAACCCAATTGTAATAGGAAACATTATCGGATAAATATTGACATAAGTTTTTAAGTTTTACGTCTCTCTCAGTATTAGCTTCCGTAAGTATGGAGGTAACCTGTGGTTTTAAGTTTTCAAAATTCATTTTCAATTTTTTATGCAAAAGTAACGACTGCGCTTTTTTAATTTTATATAAATTTGTTAAAAATTAAGTCTTGAAGAATCTGCTACAGCAATATAAACCGTTTTTACTTTTTCTGGGAAAATTTTTGCTGACTTATGTAGTGCTTGCTGTATTGTATCAGTCGTATTTGAATCGATTTGATTCGACGTCCAATCAGGTAGATTCTTTTACTCAAATGGTGGCCAATCAAACCCAAACATTGATGTCTATTTTTGATAACGATGTCCAAATTGAATCTCATCCGACAGAGCCAAGCGTTAAAATCATTTACAACGGAAAGTATGTTTCCCGCATCATTGAAGGTTGTAATGCCTTGAGTGTGATGATTTTGTTTGTTTCTTTTGTAGTAGCCTTTACCGGAAGATGGAAACAAACGCTGTTGTTTGTTTTTTTTGGTTTGCTGCTCATACATCTTTTAAATCTCTTCCGAATTGCTTTACTAAGTGTGGCTTTGTATCATTTTCCCGAACAAGAACAGCTGTTGCACGCCGTGATTTTTCCGCTCATTATTTACGGAGTTGTTTTTTTACTTTGGGTGATTTGGGTCAATAAATTTTCATTACATGCTAACAAAACTCCTTCAAAATAAACAACAACTCCTTTGGGTTGTTATACTGGTTTCACTTTTGGTAGGTATTCGTTTTTTTGAAGACCAATTGTTTTACGACCCATTTTTGGCGTATTTCAAAAGCGAATTCACCCACGCTAAATTGCCACAGTTTAACGTTTTTAAACTCTTCTTTAGTTTAGGAATGCGATTTTACCTCAATACGGTCATTTCCCTTTTCTTGTTGTATGTGATTTTTAAGGACACCAAAATCGTTAAGTTCTCCATATTGCTCTACATGATTTTGGGGTCGATATTGTTAATCAGCTTTTTGTTTGTGCTGAATTTTTTCGGAGAAGAAAACAAAATGGCACTTTTCTACCTTCGCCGATTTTTAATCCAACCGATATTCATTCTGCTTTTCATTCCGGCCTTTTATTATCAAAAACAAGTCAAGAAGTAACCGAATTTTCGTAACTTTACGATTATTCCGCCAACACCATTGACCATGAAAATTGTAAAGCATTCGGGTAGTATAGTCGATTTTAACCGCGATAAACTCAAAAACTCCTTACTCAAATCGGGTGCCGATAAAAAAGTTGTGGAAGACGTGTTGCAAGTGATAGAAAAACAAGTCTACGATGGTATTTCTACCAAGAAAATTTACAAGTTAGCTTTTAACTTACTTAAAAAATCTTCTCATTCTCATGCCGCGCGATACAATTTAAGGGCTGCATTGCAATTGTTAGGACCAGCCGGTTTTTTCTTTGAAAAATACATTGCCAGATTATTTATATCCGAAGGTTATTTGGCGCAAACCAATCTCTTTTTATCCGGTAAAT
>JBEBBH010000299.1:0-3553 GCA_041158485.1 Bacteroidota bacterium
TTACCAAAACGAAAACTCGTTCCAAGATGCCGGTTTTTCTAAATCGTTTTTCGTAGCACCATCGTTGAGTTATAAAGTAAACGACAAGTTATCGTTTTTGATTAACACCGAATTCACCAACAGAACTTCGGCCAACGCACCTATGATTTTCTTAAGCCGTTACTCGCCGCTATCATTCAATTCGATCGACTTATTCGAACAGAATTATAAAAAATCATACACTTCTAACGAGTTGACTATCAGCAATCCGACCTTCAACCTACAAGCACAAATGCTTTACAAATTATCGGATAATTGGACTTCGCAAACCGTTCTATCCAGAAGCAACAGCAAAACCAATGGCTACTACTCTTATTTGTGGGATTCGGCTAATGGCGACGAGTTTACGCGCTATATCTCTAAACGAAACGGTCAAACGTTGGCGACCGACATTCAGCAAAACTTTATAGGTGACTTTAAAATTGGCAACCTCAGAAATCGCATGGTCATCGGTGTTGATTACTACGCCCAAAACATCCTAAACGGCAGTAACAACTGGGTTGGCGCCGGAACCATTTCCTTAGTCAACCAAACCGATTCAGGTGCAGCCAACTTAACGCAAGCGGGCATCGACAACTTATTGGCCGGTACTGTAGAACCGAATTCGGATACGGAATCGCAAGTGGTTAGCGCTTATGTTTCAGATGTCATCAACATTACTAACAAACTATCGGTGATGGCAAGTTTGCGCGTGGATGAATTCAGAGGAAAAACTTCAGCCTATGCCGCTGAAGAAGTGAAAAGTCAGATTGCGGTTTCTCCGAAATTCGGCGCCGTTTACCAAATCATTGAGAACAAAGTTTCGGTTTTCGGAAATTATATGAACGGTTTTAAAAATATAGAACCCGGACAAAGAGCTGACGGTCCAACCAACACTGTTGCCACCACTTTCGACCCGGAACAAGCCAACCAATACGAATTCGGGTTAAAAACCAATTTATATAAAGACATTATTTCGGCTTCCTTGAGCTACTACGACATCAACGTTAAAAATCGTTTGATGACCGATGCTACCAACCCGAACGCATCAGTTCAAGGCGGCGAAGTGGAAAGCAAAGGTGCTGAATTGAGCGTAACGGTAAATCCGGTAAAAGGCTTTAACATCATTGGAGGTTACAGTTACAACGACAGCGAAGTAACCAAAGACAATACCAACAGTGGTTATTTAGGCTTACGTCCGGAAGAAGCAGGACCGAAAACCTTAGTGAATTTATGGGCTAATTACTTCTTTACCGAAGGAAAACTAAAAGGTTTCGGTTTGGGAATCGGCGGTAATCATGCCAGCGAACACAAAACCTTGAACAGATCTAATATCGGGACTTTTGCCTTACCGGATTACACCATTTTGAACTCGGCATTATCCTATAACAACGATAAGTTCAACATTACTTTAAAAGTGAACAATTTGTTCAATGAAAAATATTACACCGGCTGGTCAACCGTTACGCCGCAACGTTTGAGAAGTTTAACCGCCGGATTAACGTATAAATTTTAATCCTGATTAAAATTTGGTTTTTGTTTGTTTAATGAAACTCCTCATTTCGGTGAGGAGTTTTTAATCATAGTCAATGAAAAAAGTAGGCTTCAAAAAAATTATCAGAAATATCCATCTTTGGTTGGGATTGGCTTCCGGTAGTATCGTTTTTATCATCGCTATTACAGGCTGTTTGTATGCCTTTCAGGAAGAAATTCAGAACATCACTGAAACCTATCGCTTTGTGGAAAAGCAAGAGAAGGCTTTCCTCCTACCTTCTGAATTAGAAAAAATTGCCCGTGCCGAATTGCCGCAGCAATCGTTACACGCCATTAAATACAATGGGCAAAGTCAGTCGGCAGAAGCCATCTTTTTTAGTCATGACGACCAAAACAAACAAAACGATTATTACAACATCATTTACCTCAATCCGTACACCGGAGAAATTTTGGAAGTGGCCGATATGTATTCGGGCTTTTTTCGATGGGTTTTAGATGGGCATTTTTACCTTTGGTTACCACATGAAATCGGGCAAACGGTTATTGCTTCAGCGACTTTGATTTTCGTTATCATGCTCATCAGCGGCTTCATTCTTTGGTATCCCAAAAACAAAAAAGCAGCCAAACAACGCTTTTGGTTTCGCTGGAAAGACGGGATAAAATGGAAACGCAAAAACTACGACTTGCACAATATTACCGGATTTTACGTTATGGCTATCGCTTTGATATTCGCCATTACAGGATTGGTTTGGGGATTTCCTTGGTTTGCTTACGGCTATTATACTTTAATTGGTGGCGAGAAATCGCTGGTTTATGAAGATCCGATTTCCAAAAAAGAAATATCGATTACAGCTGTTGATAAACCGCTGGATAAAGTTTGGTTCTTAATGCAAAAAGACTATCCAAAAGCCCAATCAATTGAAGTACATCCGCCGGAAACCGATACTAGTTCGATAGCTGCTAACGCTAACTTAGACAAAGGCACTTATTGGAAAACCGATTACCGTTATTTTGACCAGTACACTTTACAAGAAAAAGAAGTCAAACACATTTACGGAAAATTGCAAAATGCCACAGCTTCTGACAAACTCATCCGAATGAATTACGACATACACACCGGAGCCATATTGGGTTTACCGGGGAAAGTCTTTGCCTTTTTGATTAGCTTGTTGATTGCGAGTTTACCTATTACAGGTTTCTTGATTTGGTATGGGAAACGGAATAAAAACACCAAAGCGTATTAAATTATTCTTACTTTGATCTACTAGAAAATAAATGATATTGCCTACCCTAAACACCGGTGCTCTCGAAACAAAGACGATGACTAATTATTAATACAAAAGCTCCCAAAACGGGAGCTTTTGTTCTATCTTCTAGCGCTGAAATACTTTCCGAAAGCATCACAATTCGACGTTAATTCATCGTAATAATTAGGATACCTTTCTTTTAACTCCATATAGTACTTATTAGCTAACGGTTGGTGATTATCCTCCCAAGAATCTGCTTCTAAATGTTTTAGTCTATTCGCTTCACATCGGGCAATCATTCGCAAACACAGTGCTTTGAATTTATCTGTTTTAGCATTTTTTAACGCCAACAAATAATAAGTCTTAGCCGATAAACATTGGTGGTATTCTCTTTCATCTTCAATGCTTGTTGGATTGCCGCTACCAGTCCAGTAATATCTGCGCATCATCCATGCATTACCATAATGTGTCATGTTATAATAACAATTGCCTACTAAAAAATAATAATAATCTTTATTTTTTTCTTTTGGATTTTCGGCCTTATTTATATACTTAATCAGTTGACGTGTTACCGTGTATTTATTAATGCGAACAGTATCCTTTATCGGAATAAACTCGGGTGTGTACTTAATGACATAAAAAGGATTTTGGTCAAAAATATCACCACCATAATACCAACCATTGTTGCTGCGTTCCCAATTTGAATACTTTTCATTCCAAAGTTTGACATCAACTTTTTTGAAGCTTTTCATGGCTTTAGTCAGTTTGTTTTGTCGAATGTACTTGGTTCCCAG
>JBEBBH010000300.1:0-5176 GCA_041158485.1 Bacteroidota bacterium
CCTTCTTCCGGTATACCTAAGTTTAGCTTGTTGAAGTTATAACGTAAAACACTCGAAAAAACAGAACTATTGTATCCAATGCCGGCTTTCAAATCGGTTTCGTTAAAACGAGTATTGGTAACCCTGTCGCCATCGGCAATTTGGTAATCGGCATGCGAGTTATAGCTCCCACGAACCAGAAATTTCCAGTGCTCTCCCGACGTTTTCAATCCCAAACTGCTATTGCTGCCCAAGGTGTTGGAAAATAACCGTTGACTAAAATCAGCGCTCCAATCGCCGCTATTGGCAAATTTTTCGGGATTGAAATACAAAACGCCACCCAATGCATCCGACCCGTAAAGTAAGGAAGCCGGACCTTTAATTACTTCTACACTTTCCACACCGGCATCGTTTAAACCTAAGCCGTGTTCTTCTCCAAATTGTTGGTTTTCCAAGCGAACACCTTGTGTGTATACTAAAACACGGTTGCCGCTTAACCCGCGAATAACGGGTTTCCCAATGGAAGCACCGGTCGATACTTGCGAAACACCTGGAATCGTAGCCAAGCCTTCAATTAAGGTAGCAGCACCTTTTTGTTGCAAGCTTTTGATGTTTTGGTGTTCTACTTTCATCACATTCTGCGATTGTATTTTGTTGAATGCTGTAGATACAATCACTTCATCCATGTGAGTAATACTTGGTGAAAGTGAAATGTTTACAGTAGTTTCCGATGTGGTAACGCTTACGGATAGTGTTTTGCGTTCGAAGCCAACCAAGGAAAAGCTGATTTTGAAATTTCCTTGCGGAATCGTATTTAAGGTGAAATTCCCCGTTTCGTTAGTGACTGTTTCTTTATGGATTTCGGGTAATGAAACGATAACATTGGCTAACGGATTTTGATTAGCATCGGTTACGGTACCGATAATTTTATTTTGGGCTGTAGCCATGAAGGATATACCTAAAGCTAGGATAAAATATATTGATTTCATATAATTGATTTATTGTAAAACATAACAGACCAAAGCGATTTTGATCTTTAAAAGCTATTTATACAATAAACTGCGGTGGTGCCCGAAGGGCAAAAAGTGATCCTCGAAACCCTTGGGTAATGGTTTTGGAATAAGAGAAAGTATAAGGAGTTACAATGTCTTTTTGTAGAAATTCAAAAGATTTTATCGCGTTTGGCGTATAGCTACTGAACGCAAATTCACATACGAAACACTTTTCTAAGCCGTCATGACCATGCGTCAATTCGGTTTTGTGGTTGTGGTAAACGTGATGGCATTTTTTTTCGGAGAATTGCTTGACCAAATGCTCCATAGAGTGAATAGATTGAAAGAATATTGCGAACAATATCATCAATCCCATCCAAGCATTGGTATAGCGTAATTTTGCCTTCATTGTTGCAAAAGTAGCGTAAAACTAAATAAAATCTGCCCGATTTTAACAAACTTTTGCATTTGTACAATACTGGACATTTTTAATAAAGAAGCCACGAATTACACTAATTATCACAAATGAATTCGTGGTAATTAGTGTAATTCGTGGCCAATATTGTAGCCCGACTTTATTAAACTAATTTATTCGCTACTAAATATTCTGCAATTTGAATGGTGTTGGTTGCGGCGCCTTTTCTCAAGTTGTCAGCTACAATCCACATGTTTACAGTGTTAGGCTGACTTTCATCACGGCGAATTCTACCCACAAAAACATCGTCTTTTCCTTCGGCATATAATGGCATCGGATAAGTGTAAGTGTCCGTATTGTCCTGAACAGTCACGCCGTTAGTATGGTGTAATATTTTACGCAATTCGGCGATGTCAAAATCATTAGTGAATTCGATATTTACCGTTTCACTGTGTCCGCCTACTACCGGAATACGCACAGCAGTTGCTGTTACAGCGATGCTGTCATCACTCATGATTTTTTTGGTTTCACGCACCAATTTCATTTCCTCTTTGGTGTAATCGTTGTCTTCAAAAACATCACATTGCGGTATGGCATTGCGGTGGATTTGGTATTTATAAGCCATTTCTCCTTGAACACCGGCGTATTCGTTTTCCAATTGTTGTACCGCTTTTACACCGGTTCCGGTAATAGATTGGTAAGTAGAAACCACTACGCGTTTGATGTTGTATTTTTGATGCAAAGGTGCTAAAACCATCACCATTTGAATGGTGGAACAGTTAGGATTAGCGATGATTTTATCGGCGGTTGTTAATTCGTGGGCGTTGATTTCGGGTACGATTAATTTTTTAGTCGGATCCATTCGCCAAGCCGATGAATTGTCGATTACTGTAGTGCCGGCTGCGGCAAATTTAGGAGCCCAATCTAAAGAGGTTTGCCCACCTGCCGAAAATAAGGCAATGTCGGCTTTCATGTCGACTGCTGTTTGTAAGCCAACCACTTTGTATTTCTTGCCTTTGAATTCGATTTCTTTACCCACTGATTTCTCAGAAGCAACCGGAATTAATTCGGTTACGGGAAAATTTCTTTCTGCTAAAACTTGAAGCATCACTTCACCAACCATACCGGTGGCACCTACTACAGCAACTTTCATATGAATAGAATTAAGATTTTTTAAAAATTGAAATACAAAAGTAATCAGAAAACAACTGCTGTTTTTGTTTTTACGGTAAAATTTTCTGATTTCTAAATTGGCTTTTCGCTATAAAGAAAAACCGCCCCAATGACGAGGCGGATTAGTTAGAATATATAGTGTAACGGTACTACTTTTTAAGCAAATCTCTGATTTGTGTCAGCAATTCTTCTTGTGTCGGACCAGCCGGTGCTGCCGGAGCCGCTTCTTCTTTTTTCTTCATGGAGTTGATCGCTTTAACCATGATGAAGATGACAAAGGCAATAACTAAAAAGCTGATAACTGCTGCTAAAAATTTACCATACAGAATTCCGTTGTCGGTTTTTAAGTCGGCTAAATTTTCTACTTGTGCAGCTTTCAAAGCCGGATTTAACAAGGCCGGTGTAATTACATCGGCGACTAAAGAGTTAACGATGGCGCCAAACGCAGCTCCAATGATTACTCCAACGGCTAAATCCATTGCATTTCCCTTTGCAATAAAATCTTTAAATTCTGAAACCATTCCCATAATTTGTGTTTTTTTAGTTGATTAATAGTACTAAAATAGTTAAATTTTTGAAAAACCGAATAGGGTTTTGAATTATTCTCGGAAGAACACTCTTTTAACGCGTTGTGAAATTCCGGTCAGGATTTCATAAGGTATAGTGTTTAAAGCTTTAGCCATAAGGTTAACCGTGGGATTTTCTCCGAAAATAATCACCGATTGCCCTTCCTTGCAATCTATTTCAGTAACGTTCACCATCAGCATATCCATGCAAACACTTCCTACAATTTTAGCTTCTTGGCCATTGATAACCACATAGCCCATTTCATTGCCCCAACTTCTGCGAATTCCGTCGGCATAACCAATGGGAATAGTAGCGATTTTAGTGGTTTTTTCGGCCATAAATCTTCGCCCGTAACCTACGCTTTCGCCGGCTTCTATGGTTCTGATTTGCGAGATAACCGATTTTAAAGTGCCAACATTTTCTAAAAATTTTTGTTCTTCTTCATCGTTGGAAATGCCGTACAAACCAATTCCCAATCGTACCATATCGTACTGCGCATCAGGATAATTGGAAATACCGGAAGTATTTAAAATATGGCGAATCGGCTTGATTTTTAACTCGGATATCAATTGGGTCGATAATTGTTCGAACAGCGCAATTTGCGACTGAGCAAACGCATCATGCTTCAAATCATCACTGGTAGCTAAATGTGATAAAATACTCTTAATTTGAACTGTTTCGTTGCCTTTTAGGATGGCAATTAATTCGGGAAGATGCTCTTCTTCAAAGCCCAAACGGTGCATACCGGTATCGATTTTGAGATGAATCGGGAAGTGTTTGAGTTTCTTCTGCTCGGCAATTTTTAAAAAGGCTTTCAATCCTTTAATGGAATAGATTTCCGGCTCCAATTGGTGTTGGATAATCGCTGAAAAACTGGTGGTTTCCGGATTCATCACCATAATCGGCACGTTGATGCCGGCACTTTTTAAGCTTATTCCTTCGTCGGCAAAAGCTACGCCCAAATAATCTACTTTGTGGTGTTCGAGCAATTTGGCAATTTCAAATCCGCCGTTGCCGTAGCCAAAGGCTTTTACCATAACCATCAGTTTGGTTTTGGGTGCCAATTTCGATTTGAAGAAATTCAGGTTGTGACTAATCGCGTTGAGGTTGATTTCCAATACTGTTTCATGCGTTTTCTCTTCCAACATCGAAACGATTTGTTCAAAGTGAAAATCGCGCGCGCCTTTAATCAATATGGTTTCGTTTTCAAAAGTCAAGTGGTCAAAAGCATTCATAAATTCGGCTACATTTTTAAAAGTAGTGCCGTTAATGAATTTGTTTTTGTACTGCGAAATGGTTTCGCCTATGCCAATAACGCGGTTGATTTTGTTGGAAATAATCAATTGCGAAACTTGAGAGTACAACTCATCATTGTTCAATCCGCTTTGGAAAATATCCGAAAGGATGATGGTTTTCTTTTTGTGTTGCTTTTGGTGTTCTAAAAAGTCGAGGGCAATTTTCAACGATTGGAAATCGGAGCTGTAACTGTCGTCGATAAGCGTGCAATTGTACATCCCGTTTTTCACTTTCAAGCGCATTTCCACCGGATACAATTGCGCCATACGGGTTTGAATCACTTTTGGATTGTAGCCGAAATACAACATCACCATCATACAATGAATGGCATTTTCAATAGAAGCTTGGTCCTGAAACGGAATCAGAATCGGGAACGTATCTTCTTTGTAAGTGACTTGCAATTCGGTTAAATCGCCTAAATTTTTCTTGGTAATATAAACGTCTGCACTTTTGTTGTCGGAACTCCAACTAAAGGTTTTGATTTTCGGATTGACAAAGGCCTGTATGGTTTTGTTTTTATTTAAAATCAGCACATTGACCGAAGTAAACAGCTTTAATTTTTCTTTGATTTTATCAGCTACACTCGAAAAACCTTCATCGTGCGCCGAACCGATATTGGACAAAATACCTATAGTCGGGCGAATGATTTTCTGCAGTTTTTCCATCTCGTGCATCGTCGAAATACCCGCCTCGAATATCCCGAGGTTGTGTTTTTCTTTGATGCCTAAAATAGATAAGGGTACGCCGACTTGCG
>JBEBBH010000301.1:0-4202 GCA_041158485.1 Bacteroidota bacterium
AAGTAGGCAATTCCCTTTTCATTCAACATTCCGGGAGCAGCAGTGTTGTTAACGTGAAATGACACAAACAAAGGTTCTATATCCTCCGACGGAACCCAATTATTGTAATTGTGAGTAAACCAACCATTCATGATCACCTTCATTTTTTCACCATGATAGTCTGCCAAACGTTCGCGATTGATATAGGTATCAACCCGAGGCATGAATTGTTTGGCGGCTAAGCTTTGAACATTGTCGCCAACATTGAAAAAAATTTTGTTTTCATCGTATGAAAATATACCGTACTTCATTGGGTTTGGCTTTATATTTTTTGTCTTAACTTGAGATAAAAATTAAATAGTTTGGGAAATTTATTGATAATGACAAATTTCCACTCCTTGCTTTTTTGCAACTTTGCTTGATTTTTATTTACGATACCATCAATATCAAGATTGACAAAAGTATTGAATTTGGTCATTTCAGTTGCTACTTCATTGATAATAAAAGGTTGCTGAACTTGCTTTGCTTTATCTTGCAAACATTGCCATTCGTATTTTACCCCAATGGTCATCACTGAGTCCTTCTCAAAGTTTTTAAAAATCAATTCATAAAAATCTTTAGGTACTTCAAAACCATAATCGTTTGGATTAGCGCCCTCCAGAATAAAACCCAGCATGGTTCTTTGGCACTTGGTACAGCGACTGCAATTGTATCCCTTTCTCCATTCTGAATAACAAACTCGAAGTTTAACTTGGTGACCCGTTTTTTGGGCAAAAGCAACTATGCTCTCTATTTTTTGTGTTCGCCTGAGGTGAAACCCATCGTGTATCACTTTTTGATTCGCCCATCTGACTTTTTCATCTGTCTCCGAAGTAGAACCCCAACCAAAGTTCACTTCAATTGTGTTTGAAGAAGCAATCATGGTTGTAGTAATGCCGTGCAATGCACTCAATGGTGCTATCAAACTCAGCAAAGCCATACCGTGCTGGATTTTTCCCCACCAACCAACACCAACAAGCAAATCGACTTCATAAGTGTAAAAAGTTCTCAAATTGGATTCCACATAACAAAGACGGTCTTTGTTAATGATGGTTTCTTCTTGGTTAAACCTCTTGAAATCATGCCATCTTTTATGGTCTTCCACAGCTATATCAGCGCCGAGTACCGAAATGAGGTAAGGGTTTTTATCAAGATTTCTGGTCAACGACTCAAAAGCGTCTAATCCGCCACTGAATAAAAGGGCACAATCTTCTTTAGGCAAGACATTGGCAACCATTTTTGCCACATGTAATTTTGTATCGGTTTTAATTTGCGGAAAGTGTATCGCAAACTCTTCTTTTAAATTTTGTAATGATTGGTAAAACGTTTCGTCCAATTCGTTTACGTATACATCAAAACCAACAAACCAAGCAATAGGCATGATATTAGCCAAGAAAGGAATTACATTAATACTTTCCGGCAATGATGCAATAGCTTCATCATATTCCACATAATAAGCTTCCTTTTTATTGAAATAGTTGGCAATAGACTTATCGTAAGTATACTGATAAGTCATTCTTTTACCTTCGTTAGAGTAAACTATAGTATTGAGTGTAAGCATTTAACTTTGGCGAGTTAAAAATTTTGGGAGCATACTCTTTATGGTATCTCTTTCCGTTTGATTCATTCCAAAAGTAAACATGAGAAATGAAAATTGCACTACATAAACCGAAATTTTTACCAATAAATTCAACCAATCTGATCCGGGCAAGAAATTTAAAACAAAACCCAATGCAAGAGTCAAAACGAACGTGAGAAAGATTTTACGGAATAATTCTTTGAAAAACAGTGGTATGTTAAGCTTTAACACTCTTTGATAATAAATATTCATAATACATTGACTCAGTATCCAGCCGAAAGTAGTTCCTGAAATCAATCCGAAAACACCCCACGAATCAATCAAAAAATAGCCTAAGAAAGTTCCTGCTATGATTAAAGTAATATAGGTAACCGCTTTAAAAGTAAAGGTACTTTTAGCCTCTAAAATAGAATTAGCAAAGGACTGTACTAGAGGCAAAGTATACGAAACCATAATTATTAAAGCTATCAACCAGGAATTTTGATAGGTCTTACCTACCCAAAGTTGGATAAACTGTTGTCCGTAAAGCAGGAAACCTCCAAGTATCATTAAAAGAGTAATCAGTGAGAAACGACCAATCCGAATCATCATTGCGGTAAGTTCAGCACCTGTTGCTTCGAGAGTAGTCATTTTAGTAGCGCGTGGCAAAAAAACACTTGATATGGCAGTCGAGAATGTACCGTAATAAGTCCCTAACATAATTCCAACTCCATAAATAGCTACCGCTTTAGTTCCGGAAACCACTCCTAAAATTACCTGACCTGATTGCCATTGGAACTGACCCATTATAGCAAACACAAAAATCCAAAACGAGTAATTGAATATTTCGCGAACCAAAATCAGTTCAACTTTATGGAGTTTAAATCTGACTTGTAACTTGTTAAAAACATAAAACGCATTAATCCCGATTACCAGCAAATTGATTACAGTATCTAAAACCACTATGGATACCGCATCTCCACCCCAAATAAGAACAGCAACTAATAGTAAAGAACGAACAAGGTACTTCACTATGTTCAACACCCTTGGAAACACAAAATGTTCATAAGCATTAGCTATAGCTGAAAAGGCTCCGCCAGGTAACGTAATCGTAAGATTGAAAATCAAGATGCCAAACATGACTTTGGCTTTATCGAGTTCACTTGGCGTTAATTTTGTAAAAACAGTCTCCAAATGATAATACAAAAATACACCAACCGCTAAAATTAAAGAGGCAATTACGGTGTAAATCAGCATAGTGGTGGCCAGAAAATTCTCTTCTCCTTTTCGGTCTTCCAACGCTCGGTATTTCGCAACAAAACGCACTATGGCATTGTTGAGACCAAAATCTAGAATACTGATATAGCCAATGAGAGAACCAATTAAAGTGTACAAACCGTACTCGGAATCGCCCAACTTTTGAATCATAAAAGGAGTTAATACTAATCCAATGCCATTGGTTAAGATGATGGTGACATAAGATAAAATGGCTCCTTTCTTAAGTTGACTCATTCTGGTTATATTTAGGAATACTGTTTTTCGTAGTAGCTTTGATAAGTACCGGAAGTGACATTTTTCAGCCAATCTTCATTGGTCAAATACCAATCGATGGTTTGGGCCAAGCCTTCTTCAAAAGTTACGGAAGGTTTCCAACCTAATTCGGTGTTAATTTTTGACGCATCAATGGCATAACGCAAATCGTGTCCGGGTCGATCTTTTACATAAGTGATTAACTTAGCTGATTCTCCCGGTGTTCTGCCTAATTTTTCATCCATTTTCTGACACAATAATTTCACCAAGTCGATGTTTTGCCACTCATTAAAGCCTCCAATATTATAGGTTTCGTGATTTCTTCCTTGGTGAAAAACCAAATCAATAGCTACCGCGTGGTCTTTTACAAACAGCCAATCACGGGTATATTTACCGTCGCCATACACCGGCAAAGGTTTGTTATTAATGATGTTGTTAATGAAAAGCGGAATCAATTTTTCCGGAAAATGATTGGGACCGTAATTATTAGAACAATTAGTAATTACATAAGGTAAACCATAGGTTTCTCCGTAAGCGCGAACAAAATGGTCGGAACTTGCCTTTGATGCCGAGTAAGGCGAATTCGGATCGTAAGGTGTAGTTTCGGTAAACAAACCGGTAGCGCCTAGAGTACCGTAAACCTCATCAGTACTCACGTGGTAAAATCGCTTGCCTTCGGCATTGTCTTTCCAAATCGTTTTAGCAGCGTTCAACAAGTTCATCGTCCCGAAAACATTGGTTTTGACAAAAGCCAACGGATCAGTAATAGATCGATCTACATGCGATTCTGCCGCTAAATGAATAACGCCGTCAAATTGGTATTGTTGGAATAAATTTTGGATAAAATCGGAATCCACTATATCGCCTTTGATAAAGGTATAATTATCGCATTGCTCAATATCGGTTATATTTTCCAAATTACCGGCATAAGTCAAGGCGTCTAAGTTATAAATATGATAGTCAGCGTAGTTTTGCACAAATCGTCTCACCACATGAGAACCGATAAATCCTGCACCACCTGTAATTAAAATCTTTTTCATGCTGATCAAATTAAAAGGACATAATGAGCCTAAGCTCAGACTTAGTAGGTAAATCG
>JBEBBH010000302.1:0-2580 GCA_041158485.1 Bacteroidota bacterium
ATGTTGAAAAACCTAAAATGGCATTGGTTGATTTAGTAGCCTATTCTTCTCAAAACTCGACGGCAACACCACAAGTTCCGGTTGCTGAACCTTTCGATTGGATGTCATTAGTTTGGATTGGTTATTTGGCCATTGCTTTGTTTTTATTGGCCCGAATTGTAATCAATTTTACTTCATTGTTTCGAATGCTATACAATCAGCAAAAAACTAAAAAAGAAGCCTTTACATTAGTTGATTTAAACCAAAACATAGCACCTTTTTCCTTTTTTAATTACATCGTTTACAATTCCTCACTGTACACGGCTGAAGAATTGCAAAGCATACTGTTGCACGAAAAAGTACACAGTCGAGAAAAACATTCCTTTGATGTTATGGTGGCCAAATTATTCTGTATCATTTTTTGGTTCAATCCTTTTGTATGGCTCTACAAAAAGGCCATTATTCAAAACTTAGAATACATAGCCGACCACAAAGCTGTACAGCAATTGGAAAATCCTAAAGTGTATCAAATGGCTTTACTCAAAGCAATTTCTAATCAAAATTGCCTCTCAATAACCAATAATTTTTATCAATCATTAATCAAAAAACGAATCGTTATGTTAAACACCAATCAATCCCAACAAAGAAATGCCTGGAAGTACTCACTGATTTTACCGGTTTTAATCGGTTTTGTGCTGCTCTTTCAAATCAAAACCATCGCTCAGGAAAAAATGGGTAATACCGTTTTAAGCCAAACCAATCCAAAAGATGAAGTGCGTTTGGTTATCGACAAAAACACCTCTGATGCAGATCTTAAAAGAGAAGCCCAACGCTTAAAAGAAAAGCATGGTGTAACGCTGAAATACTCCAAAATCAAACGCAATGACAAAGGAGAAATCACCGGAATTAAAGTCGAATTCAAAGACAAAAACGGCAACAAAGGCGTATCACAAGTCGCCGGAAATGAACCTATCGCTCCAATTCATTTTTATAAAAATGAAGAAGCTATCGGTTTTGGAAAACCTAGATCAATGCGCGTTTATGCTAATGTTCCCGGAATGAAGTCGGATGACCAAGAAGCTTTTGTGTTCCACTTTGACGGCGATAGTTTGGCTGAGGCAAGTGACTTTAATTTTGACTTCGATTTCGAAATGCCCGAACAACCTGAATTTCCTGAGATGCCTGAAATGCCTGAATTTCCGGAACCGCTTGCTTGGCACGATGTAGATAAAGCCAACATCTTAATTCGAAAAGGTGCACAAAAACCATTAGTGATTATCAATGGCAAAGTGATTTCTGATGACACTGAAATTGAAAAAGCTATTGAAGAAGCGGAGGCCAAAGGCGAATTTAATATCAAAATTGAAACGGACGGTAATGGTGAAGACAAACAAGTATTCATCAACGGAGAAGACATAGCCAAAATAAGAGCTAATGCAGTGAAAAACGCACAAATCCAAATCCAAAGAATGAAACCGGAAATGCGCAAACAATTAAGCAAAAGCAGAGAGTTGGTGCGTAAAGAAATGCTTCGTGCCAGAGAAGAAATGGAAAAAGCCAGACCGGAGATGGAAAGAGCCCGCAGAGAAATGGAATTGTCAAAACCCGACATGGAAAAAGCCAAAGCCGAGATGGAAAAGGCTAAAGCGGAGATGCTGAAAGCCAAAGAAGAAATGCTGAAAGCTAAAGCCGAATTAGAAAAGGCCAAAGCTGATTTGAAAAAGACCAGTCAAAAAAGTTAAAGTTTTGTCAATCTGTTCTTCCTCAAACGGACAAGTTTATAAGTTTGAATCATAATATGTTTAACCTTTAATAAATAGTTACCGTATGAAAAAGTATTTTTTATTGCTAACACTATTCGCATTACATTCCTTCTCAGGTTTGGCACAAAACAAAAGCCAATCATTTTCTTTTGATAACCAATCCGCCAAAGATAATGTGGTGATGACTTGGAATAAAAATACACCCGAGCAAGAAATGAAAGACGATATCAAAGCATTAAAAGAGTATGGTGTAACCATCAAATACAACAATGTAAGGCGCAATGACAAAAAAGAGATTATAGCCATTGAAGTTGCTTTTGAAGACGTAAGCGGCAGTAAAGGTACTCTGAGTTACAATTCGCCTAACCCGATACCAACTATCAAGTTTTACAAGCAAGGCAATGCTGTAGGTTTTGGCGAACCGGAAAACCGTTTGGGTAACAATCCATTTATCAGTGGTTTTTCGGGAGATGATATGATGAAGCCATTCCAATTTAACTTTGATGCCGACAGCTTATCGGTAGATAAATTTGATTTCAAATTGCCGGAAGGACAAGGTTTTGGTCAAGCAAAATCCAGAATCAAAATCTTGAGAGATGACCGAAAGCCGTTAGTCATTGAAGACGGAAAAGTGATTGAAGGCGGCGATGATTACTCCAAAGAAGAATTGGATGAAATTCAGAAAAACAACAAAAACGACTTGTTTTCGAAAAGAGAATTTCCCGGATTTAATTTCAACGAAAATGACGATCTCGCGCAGCAGATGAAAAAAATGCAAGAGCAAATCGACCTTCTGATGAAACACAATAAGTTGGAAAATGAAAATGCAACCGACAAG
>JBEBBH010000303.1:0-3717 GCA_041158485.1 Bacteroidota bacterium
AATCTCGACCTCAACAACGACGATGATATTGATTACATCGTAGTAGAAGACATCAAAGAAGGTGATTCGCACATTGTTGTACTAAGCACTTACCTTAATGAAAAAGAAAAACAAGACATCGCCACCATCGGAATTGAAAAAACAGGAGAAGATCAGGCAGTACTTCAAATTGAGGGCGATACCGATTTATATCCTGAAAATTCTATAATCGAACCTACCGATGAAAAAGAAAGTCTGAAGCCTTCTAAAGGCGGACCAAATACTTTTGAGACTGATATCCAAGTAGTCACAGTTAATGTATGGTTTTGGCCAAGTGTGCGCTTTTTATTCGGACCGCGTTATGTGATTTGGGTTTCTCCTTACCGTTGGGGCTATTATCCTCGTTGGTGGAAACCTTGGCGTCCGATAGCACATCCTGTATTTTATGCTCATTGCGCGCCACATCGGGTTTACTATCGCCCGGCCGGCAGACGTGTAATAGTAGCGAGAAAAGCATACACGCCAAGACGCCACTCTTCTACCCTTGTGGTTCACAATCGAAGAGGTACAACCGTAGTTCATAAAAACAGAAGAGGTACTGTAAAAGTCGTAAAAACCAGAAGAACGCCCGTTAGAGGCAGAAGATAAAATGGACAAACACAACCTTTGGTCGATTCGTTTAGGCTTTTCGGGAAAGCAAAGTCCGCTCATTGCTAGAATGGGATTGGAGCAATTTCTCGAAGCTTCCTTTGCGTCAAAATTCAGTCCGGACATTCCGGCATTTTTAAATGACAGTCCAAAAACGATACAAGCCTTAAGAGCGAAAAGACAAACTTTACAAAGTAGTTCCGCCGAAGAAGCTAAAGAAATGCTCAAAAAAGAGCTACAAGTATCGTTTGAAATGAAGTCGTGGTGGATTTCAAAAATGCAGTCTGAAGACTATCCGTTAAGGGAAAAAATGACTTGCTTTTGGCACAATCATTTTGTGTCGACCTACCAAAAGGTAAAAGTTAACCATTGGGTTTTCCAACACAATCAACTGTTACGAGAAAATGCTTTCGGGAATTTTAAAACCCTTACCAAGCAAGTATTGCAAACCAATGCTATGGTTCGGTATTTGGATAATGTAGACAACCGACGAGAGAAAATCAATGAAAATTTGAGTCGTGAATTGTTAGAGCTTTTCACCTTAGGTATTGGAAATTATTCAGAAGAAGACATCAAAAACGGCGCTAAAGGTTTGGCCGGATTAAATCTTGGTGAAGACAAAGCAATGTATCGAAAATTGTTGGAAAACAATGATACCATCACTTATTTCGGTAAAACCGGTACATTCAAAGCGGATGAATTGGTAGATATCATTTTCGAACAAAAGGTGGTTCCTTATTTACTCACTCGAAAAATATTACAGTGGTTCATTTACGATACGCCGCCCGAAGCATTGGTGGAATACTACGGAGATTATTTCAGAAAAGTAAATTTTGAAATCAAACCGTTGTTGACCAAAATCTTTACTGAAGAATTCCAAAAAGACAATGCCGGAAGCAAAATCAAAGATCCGTTGGTTTATATCCTACAATTGCTTCATGAGTTGAATGCCTCGAATATGAATCCGAAACTGATAGCTTTCTTCTTGAAACAACAAGGCATGGATTTATTCAACCAACCCAATGTAAAAGGTTGGAACGGCGGGAAAGAATGGTTGACTTCGCAGATTTATTTGCAACGAAACAATGTAGCCGATTTGCTTTGCGACGGAAGAAGTTGGAACCGAAGAATTCAATTTACCGAAGACAGCATGAACGAAAGTATGCCTAAATTGAAGGTAAAAGTAAACTACAATAAAAACGGTAATCACCAAACTATCATTTCGGAATTGAGCAACAAATTGCTATTTAAAAATGATGAAAATGGACAACAAGAATGGGAATCCATATTGAAATATGATTTCAACCCCAAAGCCGAAAATGCTGATTACGCAGTACTGAGATTATTCAATGCGATGATTAAAACACCCGAATTTCAAATCGTTTAAGGATGAACAGAAGAAACTTTTTAACCCTAACAGGTACTTTTACAGGTGGTACATTATTGTTGCCAAACTTTCTTCATGCGTTTGGAAATCAGCCTAATTTGGTATTAGGCGAACAATGTTTAGTGTTTATACAACTCAATGGCGGTAACGACGGACTCAATACTTTTATTCCTTATGAGAATCCTTTGTACTACGAATTGAGAACCAAAATTGCCCTTTCCAAGGACAAGATTATCTCAAAAAATAACGGTATGGCTTTCCATCCGGCATTGCAAAAACTAGCCGAAATACAACAAAAGGGCGACTTAACTATACTGCAAAATGTGGGCTATCCCGAACCCAATCGTTCCCATTTTCGCAGTCAGGAAATCTGGCAAACCGCTTCGGATGCGAACCGTTATTTAAATGAAGGTTGGTTAGGGCGCTACTTGGACTTACAATGCAAAGAACACCAACCTACGGCGGGAATTAATTTGGATGCCATTGACAATTTGGCTTTGAAAGGCAACGAACCCAACTTTATCACAGTGAAAGATCCGAATCGTTTTAAAATTCGAAACGATAAAGAAGAAAACATAAAACTATCCGACAATCCGCAATTGGATTTTGTTCGGAAAATTGCGAGCTCTGTGAGTGAAGGCTCAGCGGAAATTCAACAAGCACTAACTAAATCGACTACCGAAGTAAGTTATCCTAAAACCAATTTAGGAAAGAATTTAGAATGGATTGCTCGGCTTATCAAAGGCAATTTGAACTCTAAAGTATATTACACTTCCCAAAACGGTTATGATACCCACGATAACCAATTGGCCATACACCAACGCAATTTAGAAGAACTTGACGAAGCTGTTTATAGTTTTTACAGCGACTTAAAAAAAGCCAACTTATTACAAAACGTAACCTTAGTTGTTTTTTCAGAATTTGGCAGAAGAGTTAAAGACAACGGGAACGGTACCGACCACGGAACGGCAGCTCCGATATTTATAATTGGCGGAAGCAATCAAGGAAAAGTGTTGGGCAACAATCCGAATTTATCCGATTTAGACGAAGGCGATCTGAAATACCAAATCGATTTCAGAAGTGTATATGCCGCTTTACTCAAACATAAACTAGCATTTGATGCTCAGACCATTGGTATTAGCACTAAACCCATAGTTGGCCTTTTTTAATTTTTGTAGCATTTTTACTCAAAAAAAGCAATACAATTTCCCTATTAGTAGGGATTTTTTTTTACAAAATAAATTCTCATCTTTGGAGTAAACAATATAACCAAAAATCATGAAAGTATACGAATCAGAAGGAACCTTTGACTGTGAAGCCCAAACATTCAATTTAAAAGTTCAAACAACTGACATTAGTCCGGATGCATTTTACATCAGTGCTTTTTACAACATCTGCAATAAAGAGCGATTTGCCATAGTCGGAATTTTACAAACCAAAGACGGAAACACCAAAGATTTCAGCAACTATCCACCTGATTCATCATTAGTTATTGAAGATTTTCCCTTTTCCGATTTAGACAAAAGTTACTTAGAAGAAGGTGACAAAGATATTACTACCATACAAGAAGGTGACACAGTTGCCGTTTACATCCATGACGGTATTGGCTTTAACCCGAAAGAAAACAGTGCGGATAACGAGTATATTGAAAACTACAAAAAAGGAGTTTATGTGTATTTAGAAGCCGGTTCGCCTCCGGGATC
>JBEBBH010000304.1:0-3445 GCA_041158485.1 Bacteroidota bacterium
CCCGGTACAACAATCGGTAAGTTTTTCTCGGCAGCAGCAACCATCCAAGAATCTTTAGGGTCAATTTCGTAGTACTGTTGCAATACACCGGAATTGATCATTTGGTACATGAATTCGTGCGGGAAATAACGTTCGCCTTTAGAATCTGCATTGTGCCAAATGTCATATAAATGCGATTGCAATCTGCGGAAAGCTTCTTCTTCGGGAATACAGGTGTCGGTTACACGGTTATAGTGGTTTTCCAACAAATCCCATTCCTCCTGTGGCGATAAGTCGCGGTAGTTAGGCACTCTTTTATAAGAATTGTGCGCTACCAAGTTCATGATGTCTTCTTCTAAGTTGGCACCGGTACAAGAAATGATGTGTACTTTGTCTTGACGAATCATTTCGGCTAACGATTTTCCTAATTCGGCTGTACTCATAGCACCGGCTAAGGTAATCATCATTTTTCCGTTGTCAAGCAGGTGTTCTTCATAGCCTTTGGCAGCATCAACTAAAGCTGCAGCATTGAAGTGAAGGTAGTTTTTTTCTATGAACTGACTGATAGGTCCTTTACTCATTGTGATTTGTTGTTTGTAGTTGATGGTTCAAAGAAAAACTTTTTTTTCTAAACCATCAAACTCTTTTTTAAAAATTATTATAAATAAAAACTGATTTTTTTAGGTTTTATTTCTCGTAACCCAAGATACGTAAAACGTCTTCTGAGCTTTGTTGTTCCGAGAAAACTTCGGTAGCCAAAATACCGTTTTCATCTCTGTCTATTAAGATATGTTTGGGTTGCGGAATCAAACAGTGGTGCAATCCGCCAAATCCTCCGATGGTTTCCTGATACGCTCCGGTATTGAAGAAACCAATATACAATGGTTTTTCCTTGTTGTATTTGGGTAAGTATACGGCATTCATGTGTTGCTCCGAGTTGTAATAGTCGTCGCTATCGCAAGTCATTCCGCCCAACAACACTCTTTCGTAAGTATCGTTCCAACGGTTTACAGCCAACATTACAAAGCGTTTGTTGATGGCCCAAGTATCCGGTAAAGTGGTGATGAAAGACGAATCAATCATGTTCCAGTTTTCACGATCATTTTGTTTCTTTTGGTACAACACTTGGTAAATAGCGCCGCCTGATTCTCCTACGGTAAACGAACCGAATTCGGTAAAAATATGTGGCACATCCACTTCAGCTTCGTCACAAGCAATTTTGATTTGATTCAAAATCTCATCAATCATGTATTGGTAATCGTATTCGAACGCCAATGAATTTTTGATTGGGAAACCACCACCAATATTCAAGCTGTCCAAGGTTGGGCATTCTCTTTTTAGGGCGATGTATACTTTCATACATTTCAGTAATTCGTTCCAATAGTAAGCAGTGTCGCGAATACCGGTATTGATAAAGAAGTGCAACATTTTCAGTTCCACTTGTTTGTTTTCTTGGATTTGTTTACGGTAAAACGGTACGATGTCTTTGTAACCGATACCTAATCGAGAAGTATAGAACTCAAACTTCGGCTCTTCCTCGGCAGCAATACGAATACCAATTTTGAATTTGCCTTTGATTTGTTCTTGCAACAAATCCAATTCCTCATAATTGTCGATTACCGGGATGGTTTTGTTGTGACCATTGTTCATTAAGCGAGCAATATTGGTCACGTACTCATCGCGTTTGAAACCGTTACAAACTACGTAGGTGTTTTTGTTGATTTTGCCTTCTGCCATTAATTTCTCAACGATGTTAATGTCGTAGGCAGAAGAAGTTTCAATGTGTATGTTGTTTTTAAAAGCCTCGTTCATGATGAACTTAAAGTGAGAACTTTTGGTGCAATAGCAGTAATAGTATTTGCCTTCGTAACCAATTTTTTCCATGCCTTTTCTAAACCAACCTTTGGCTTTGTTGATGTTATTGGAAATAGCAGGAAGGTAAGTAAACTTCAAGGGCGTACCGTATTGTTCCACCAATTTCATCAAATCGATGTTGTGGAACTGAAGTGTGTCTTTGTTTAAAGTAAATTCTTCTTGCGGAAAATAGAATGTTTGGTTAATTAAGTCGTAATATTTAGTGTTCATTGAGGATACAGAATTTTAGATTAATTTATTTTTTAAAACAAAGTAATCTGTCATTCAAACTCTAATATTAGCGTAAATAATGGGTAGTTTTTCCTGAAATAAGAAAGTTATAGGCGAAAGTAATGTGCTGGGATCGCTTTTTTGTTGTAAAAAAGCTGAAGTATCGGCTAAGAAACAAGCGCTAATTTCTTGGCTGTAAATACTGTAGTTGTTGGTGTTAACACATTTTTTCATTAGGGCAAATGTAAAAAATAATATTTTCGAAATACAACAATTTTTAGTAAAAAAATATTAGTTTTTATAATCGACAAATGATTTTGTAATTAATTCATTGTCAGCTTCTTGATTGATTTTAATTTGACCTATGCCATCCAGTAAAGCAAATTGTATTTTACCGTACTCATTTTTTTTGTCGTGAATCAGCAAATCTATGATGGGTTGAAGGTCATTTTCTTCAAAAATAATGGTTCCGAAAACACTTTTTAAAGATTGTTTGATTTCGAAATACTCTGCTTTGGTTAACAGTCCTTTTTGCCATGAAATGTAACTTTCCATAACCATACCGGCGGCTATGGCTTCTCCGTGAAGCAAATCGGTTTTGGCTTCGTTTTCCAGAAAATAACTTTCAATAGCGTGACCTAAAGTATGCCCGAAATTCAAGGCTTTACGGATGCCGTTTTCTGTAGGGTCTTGGCTTACTATTTCATTTTTAATAGCTATGGAACGATGAATTAAAGCGTCGAAGTCGGCAAAATCCACTTGGCTCAAATCTTTAAATTCTGCCCAATAAGCAGCGTCGAAAATTAAGCCGTGCTTGAGCATTTCTGCTAATCCGGAGCGCATTTGGTTTTGCGGTAAAGTTGATAAGTATTCCGTGTCAATCAACACCATTTTCGGCACATTGATAACACCGATTTGGTTCTTTAAACTGCCTAAATCCACACCATTTTTACCGCCAATAGAAGCGTCAACCATCGCTAATAATGTGGTCGGAATATTGATAAAATCAATCCCTCTTTTAAAAGTAGAAGCTACAAAACCTCCAATATCGGTAATCACACCGCCGCCAATATTAATAAGGAGCGTTTTTCGGTCGGCACCCAAATCGGTTAAGATGTTCCAAATTTCAACGCAAGTCGAAATGTTCTTTTCGGATTCTCCCGATTCTATCTCTATGATTTCAATGGTTTTATCTGTAACCAGGAATGATAAAAAGCGCAACAAACACAATTCGTTGGTATTGCTGTCAACCAAAATAAACAAGTTGGAATACTTATTTTTTTCGATAAAACTATTGAGTGTTTCGTATTCCCTTTCTCCGAATAAAACCGGATAACCGTTGGCTTGAATGGTTTGCATTTTTTTGTCGAATTGAGCCCCA